>JAFMQQ010000717.1 GCA_017354595.1 Micromonosporaceae bacterium | reverse complement strand
GCCGCGCCGCGGACGCCCGGCGGCCAGCCCCGGCGACCGGGCGGCTAGCCTCGGACTTGTGGCGCGGATCCGGCCCAACTCGATCCTGCCGGCCCGGCGTCAGGAGATCGAGCTGCACACCGCGGACGGCCTGCGCCTGGTGGGTGAGCTGGCGCTACCCGCGCACCGGGATCCGGTGGCCACCCTGGTCTGCCTGCACCCGCTGCCCACCCACGGCGGCATGATGGACAGCCACCTGCTGCGCAAGGCCGCCTGGCGGCTGCCCGAGCTGGCCGGGCTGGCCGTGCTGCGGTTCAACACCCGCGGTACCTCCAGCGCTCGGGGTACCAGTGAGGGGCACTTCGACGCGGCCCGGGGCGAGCGGTACGACGTGGCCTCCGCGATCGAGTACGCCGAGTTCGCCGAGCTGCCCGAGGTCTGGTTGCTCGGCTGGTCCTTCGGTACCGACCTGGCGCTGAAGTACGGCAACGAGCCGGTGGTACGCGGGCTGATCCTGCTCTCCCCGCCGCTGCGGCTGACCACCGAGCCGGAGCTGGCCGGGTGGGCCAGCTCCGGCAAGCCGGTGCTGGCGCTGGTACCGGAGTTCGACGACTACCTGCGGCCGGCCGAGGCGAAGCAGCGCTTCGCGGTGGTACCGCAGGCGGAGGTGGTCGGGGTACCGGAGACCAGGCACCTCTGGGTGGGCAACGCGGAGACCGCGCTGGACGAGATCGTCCGCCGGGTGGCCCCCCAGGCCTACCCGCTGCCGCGCGACTGGGACGGCCCGATGGAGCAGGCCGACCTGCGCGCGGCCGCCTCCTGAGTGAGCCCGTTGGCTCTCGAGTGCAGGTAGCGCTGCTGCGGCAGGCTGGCGGTACGGTCGGCCGCCGCCCGGTACGCCCGCACCGCGGCATCCTGGTCGCCGGAGAGTTCCAGCAGGTGGCCGCGTACCGCGAGCGGCCGGTGGTCGTCCGGCAGGGCGCCGTCGGCGTCCAATGTGGACAGAAGGGCCAGGCCGGCCGCCGGCCCGTGTACCATGGCGACCGCCACAGCACGGTTGAGCCGTACCACCGGCGTGTCCTGATACGCGATCAGGGCGTCGTACAGCGCGAGAATCTGCGGCCAGTCGGTCTGTTCCGCACTGGCCGCCTCGTCGTGTACGGCGGCGATCGCGGCCTGCAGCTGGTACGGGCCCGGTCTGCGTCGTGGCAGGGTCGCCGCCAGCAGGCCGACGCCCTCCGTGATCTGCTCAGCATTCCACAATAGACGGTCCTGCTCCGCCATCGGGATCAGCGATCCGTCGATGCCGGTGCGGGCCGGACGCCGCGCGTCGGTCAGCAGCATCAGGGCGAGCAGCCCGGCCACCTCCGCTTCACCCGGTAGCAGAGCATGCAAGGTACGGGTGAGCCGGATCGCCTCGGCGCTCAGCTCCACCTTGTGCAGCCGCGCACCGGCGGTCGCCACGTACCCCTCGTTGAAGATGAGGTACAGCACGTGCAGCACGGTGGCGAGTCGCTGCGCCAGCTGTACCGGCGGCGGCAGCGCGAAGCGCTGCCCACTCTCCTTTATGGACTGTTTGGCCCGGGTGATCCGCCGCGTCATGGTGGACTCCGGGACGAGGAAGGCTCGGGCGATCTCGGCGGTGGAGAGGCCGCCGACCGCGCGCAGGGTCAGCGCTACCGCGGATGCCGGCGAGAGTGCCGGGTGCCCGCACATGAGCAGCAGCACCAGCGTGTCGTCGGCCGCCGGCCGGGCCTGAATTTCATGATCGCCTCCTTGCGTGGCGCCCGGCGGCGCCTCACCCCGGACGTCGGAGCCGGTCGCCAGAGGCGGACACCTCGCGCGAGGCTAGTCGCGGCCGGTGCTCTCCGCCGCCACCGGCTGCTGCCCGGACTCGGTCTCCGGCTCGCTGGTTCGCTCGGCGGGAACCTCGGCCTTCGGTGCCGCGTCCCGCTTCCCGGCCGCGCCCGCCGCCCGTACCGACTCCAACCGGCGCTTGTTCGCCTCGGCCTTCAGCTTCTCCAGCTCGGCCTTGTACCGCTCGGCCTCGGCGCGCTGAGTCTTCGCCTCGGCCTTGTGCTTCTCCGTCTGGGCGCGCTGCCGCTCGGCCGCCGACCGCTGCTTCTCCGCGTCGGCCCGGTGCCTGTCGGCCTCGGCCCGCTGCTTCTCGACCTCCGCCTGGTGCCGCGCCACCTCGTCGCGAAGCTTGGCGGTCTCCCCGCGGGACTCGGCCACCTCGCCGCGCAGGCTCTCCGCCTCGGCCTGGCCCGCCTGCGCCTGTTGGCGGAGGTGCGCCAGCTCGGCCTGCAACCGCTCCACGTCGGCCTGCAGCCCTTCGATCTCCATCCGGCGCTGGTGCTCCGGGAACGTCTCCGCCTCGGCCCGCAGGCGTTCGATCTCCTCGCGGTGCCGCGCCGCGAGGCTCTCCGCCTCGCTCGCACCGCGCCGCGCCGACTCGGCCTGCTGGTGGGCTGCCGCGGC
>JAFMQQ010000716.1 GCA_017354595.1 Micromonosporaceae bacterium | reverse complement strand
TCGAGCCGGAGTTGCCGCCCAGTTCGAAGGCGACCAGCACGATCAGCGGCAGTACCACCAGGAAGCCCAGGGCCAGCTGGGTGCGGCGCCGGGTCAGCTGGCGTCGCATCTCGGTGCCGAACGTGAATGTCGCATGTGGACGGTACCCGACCGCGCCCGTCGCCGCCACCATCAGTCCTCCCGTACCAAGCTCAGGAACGCGTCCTCCAACCGGCGCCTTGGCACCACCCGGTTTACCCCGACGCCCGCGTTCACCAGCGCCGCCACCGCCGCTGAGCGGGGCGTACCATCCAGGTCGGCGACGAGCGTGGCCGACCCGTCCGCCACCACCGAGCCGACGCCGGCGAGCCGGCGCAGCGCCTGCGCGCCAGCGTCCACATCGGACACCTCGAAGGCGACCGAGGGGGATTCGCCGACGATCTCGTCGACCGGGCCCTGGGCCACCACCCGGCCCTTGTTCACCACCACCACGTGGGTACAGGTCTGCTCGACCTCGGCGAGCAGGTGCGAGGAGAGCAGCACGGTCCGCCCGCCGGCCGGGTCGGCGTACCGGTGCAGCACCCGGCGCATCTCGGCGATCTGTGGCGGGTCCAGCCCGTCGGTCGGCTCGTCGAGTACCAGTAGGTCGGGCAGGCCGAGCATGGCCTGCGCGATCGCCAGCCGCTGCTTCATGCCGTGGCTGTACTTGCGCACCTTGCGGTGTATCGCGTCGCCCAGCCCGGCGATCTCCAGCGCCTCCTCGAAGTGCGCGTCCCGCTCCGGCCGGCCGGTCGCCTGCCAGTACAGGCGCAGGTTGCCCAGGCCGGATACGTGCGGCATGAAGCCGGGCCCCTCCACCAGTGCCCCGATCCGGGACAGCACCGGCGCGCCGGGTACCAGCCGGTGACCGAAGACGTACACCTCGCCGGCGGTGGGCCGGGTCAGCCCCATCAGCACCCGGAGCGTGGTGGTCTTCCCCGCGCCGTTGGGGCCGAGCAGCCCGACCACTTGTCCACGGTGGACGATGAAGTCCACGTTGGACACCGCGACGAAGCCGTCGTCGTACGCCTTGCGCAGGCCCTGTACCACCAGTGGTACGTCCGGGTCGGCGGGACCGGCGTCGCCGGCGCCGGCGGTGGCGATGGCGCCGGCCGTGGCGGCCCGGCGGTACCGGCGCCGGCCGACCAGGACCGCCGTGGCGATCCCGAGCGCGATCAGCACCCCGAGCGCGACCAGAACCCAGCGCCAGATCACGTTCGGCGTGGCGATCGGCTCGCTGCGCACCGTGGGCAGCGCCACCGTGTTGGCCGTGGCCGGGTCGCCCAGCGCGACCGTGTAGAGCGCCGGCTGCGCCGGGGTCGCGTACCCCTGGTCGGAGGTGGCGATGGTGATGCGCAGCAGGTGCCCGGCCTCGAACCGGTGCACGATCGCGGGCAGCGTCACGGTGACCGGCGTCGCCTGCTCGATGCTGGCCGGCAGCCCGGAGAGGCGTACCGGCGCCACCAGACCATCCGGCAGCGAGGCGCCACTGGACGGGTCGAGGTCGTACAGCTTGACGAACAGCACCGCCTCGCCGGTGGGCGAGGCCGCCCGGATCCGTACCGCCGGCGCACCGACCACGTCCACTGTGGACCGAAGCGGCGCCGAGTAGAAGTCCGCGTGCTGGCCGGGGATATCGCTCGCCACGCCGGCGAGGGAGGCCACCCCGCCGCCGGTACCGGGCAGGCTGGACAGCGCGCCCGGCGTACCGTTGGGCGGGTTCGCGACCGGCTGCGGCGCTCCGGCCACCGGCACCCGGACCGTGGCGTTGCCGGACAGCCCCGGGTAGTCGGCCACGGAGAAGCCCAGCGCGACGTACCCGTCGGTGCTGGCGGAAAGCCCGGCGATCCGCGAGTAGGTGAAGCTGTTCGATGGGGCGGGGCCGGCGCCGCGCAGGTAGTGGTCGAACCATTGGGCGGTCAGGTACTTCACCCGGTCCTGGTCGGACTGCGGTCCGCTGCCGCCGTCGTGGCCGCCGGTGAACCAGGCGACCCGTACCGGGGTGCCGTGCGCGGCGATCCCCTTCGCGTTCGCCTCCGCCTCCGACAGCGGGAACAGCGAGTCGGCCTCGCCCTGCACCAGCAGGGTCGGCGCGGTGATCCGGTCCAGGATGCTGGCCGGACTGGACCGGTGCAACAGGTCCACTGTGGACTGGTCACCGTGTCCGGCGGTGGCGATGGTGAGGTACGCGTGGCACACGTCCTGGGCGAACCGGCCGCAGGTCGGGTCCACCGGCGCACCGCCCGGCTGCCCGGTACCTGGTTGCCCGGTACCGCCGGGAAGCCCGGTGCCGACCGGCGGCGTACCACCGGTCGACCCGCCCGTCGCCGAGGTGCCACCGGAGAGCCCGCCGGGCAGGTCGGCCCCGGCCGACAGGTCCGCACCGGCGGCACCGAAGAACAGCCCGGCCCAGGCGCGCTTGAAGACGCCGTCGGCCGCCGGC
>JAFMQQ010000715.1 GCA_017354595.1 Micromonosporaceae bacterium | reverse complement strand
GCCGGCGATCGCCGGGAACATGAACAGAAAGAGGGCAGCCCCTCGGCCCACAGCGGTGAGGCGACCGCCGAGCCAGGGCCGCCACGAGGCGCGGACGGATGGAGTACGGGTCGCGGTGGAACCGCTCATAGTCTGTCCGCCCATCGCTGCGGGGTCGCCGATCAAGGTTATCGACAGTATGCGTGGTGGCCCGCTGGCCGCACACGGGCCTTGGCCCGTCGATCTCAGGTGTAGCTGGCTACACCCCGAGATTGGCTAGGTACGCCCATTTTTTCGCGCCCCCCGCTCTCGGCACGATCAATTGCCATCTGGGCAGAGTGCCCGGTGAACCCAAGGAGAGCGAAGATGCGCAAGACGATCGCCACCGGGATGCTGACCGTTGCCATGGGTCTGGGCCTGGCGGCACCCGCGCACGCCAAGACCCCGCTGGCCGCCACCGACGCGCCGGTCGACCTTTCCACCATCGGCTCGCTGATCGACGCAACCGTGACCGGGCAACTGGCCCGCGACAAGATCCCGGGGGCCGCGGTGGTGGTCGTAGAAGACGGCAAGCAGGTCCTCGCCAAGGGGTACGGGGTCGCCGACGTGACCACCGGGAGCCGGGTCGATGCGGACACGACCGAGTTCTTCACCGGCTCGGTTGCCAAGCTCTTTACCGCGACGGCCGTGACGCAGCTGGTCAAGGAAGGCAAGCTGGATCCGGCCGCCGACGTGAACAGGTACCTCACCACCTTCAAGGTTCGCGACACCTACCCTGGCCACCCGGTGACCGTGCAGAACCTGCTCACCCACACCGCGGGCTTCGACGACAACGTGGTGGGTGCGGCCGTGGCGGATCCCTCGGACGTACCCGCACTCGGCGGGTACCTCGCCGCCCACCAACCCCCACGGGTCCGTCCACCTGGGACAGTCACGGCGTACGACAACTACGGTGTGGCCCTGGCCGGCTATCTGGTCGAGACGGTGTCCGGCGAACCATTCGCACAGTACGTGCGGGAGCACGAGCTGGCACCCCTGCACATGGACGCTACGACCTTCGCCCAGCCGCACCCGGCCGCGATCCAGGCCAGGTTGGCCCACGGCTACCGTCCCGAGGGCAACGCGCAGACCGAGGAGAATGGCCAGTACGGAGCCTGGGCACCGACCGGCGCCGGCACGGTGGCCACCGCGACTGACATGGGCCGGTTCATGACCGCCGAACTCACCGGCGACTCCCGCCTCGGTACCGGTGTCGCGGCGCTGACCCAGCAGCAGCACTTCACCAACACCCCGCAACTGCCCGGCATGGGCTACCTGTTCGAACAGCGCCCGCGCAACGGTCACCCGCTGCTGTTCAAGGACGGCGACGTCCCCGGCTTCCACAGCAACCTCGCCCTGCTACCGGACCAGGGCATCGGTATCTACGTGGTCTACAACGGCGACGGCCGGGACGGCGTCGCGGGCTGGGACGGCAAGGCCCTCATCGACCAGATCGTCGACCAGTACGTTCCGGACACCCGCGCGCGGCCCGCCACCGTAGCCGACCCGAACGCCGCCACCTACGCGGGCAGCTACATCTCCGACCGGACTAGCCACACCGCCGTCACCAAGGCCGCCGCCCTCGTCGCCGCCGCCACCGTGTCCGCTAACGCCGACGGGACACTGACCACCACCGGGCTGTCGCAGAACCCCGACGCCGCCGCTCAGCGCTGGACCCCGATCGGCAAGGGCGAGTTCCAGGAACAGGGCGGCCAGGACCGAATCGTCTTCGACGGCAAGGGCAATCTGTTCACCACGATCGACCCCACAATCGACTACAACAAACTGCCCTGGTACCTCGCTCCGGCGCTCCAGCAGTCGCTGCTCTACGCCAGCGTCGTCGTCCTGCTGCTCGGCCTGCTCGCCTTCCCGGTCATCGCCGTCATCCGCCGGCTGCGCAGGCGCCCCGCACACTCGGGCGCAGCCCGGGCGGCCCGCGTCGTGGCCTGGGTGACCTGCGCCCTGTCCACCGTGTTCACGATCGGCTTCGTGTCGATGACCTCGGACGGCAACGCCTTCAACCAGACCCTCATGCTCGGCTCGGCCTCCCTGACCGCGCTCCTCGCCCTCAATACCGCCGCAACCGCAACGACCCTCGCCATGCTCGCCGGCACCGCTGCCGCCTGGTACAAGGGCTGGTGGACCCGCACCGGCCGGATCGCCTACAGCGTCCTGACCGTATCCGCGCTCAGCTACCTCTTCGTCGCGGTCACCTACAACATGATCGGCAACCCGCTGGCGTGAACAGCGCAGCTGAGGTCCGGGGTGCGGGCCGCAGTGGACAGACAGCTGCGGTACGGGCGATTGGGTGGTCCGGATGGTGCGCTCGGACTCCCACCGGCAACATAGCTCCTCCGCCTCGTCGCGGGGAGTGCGGGCGCGCCGCGGGTCACCCGAAGAACTCGCCGATCCGGTCCGCCACGGTCGCCTCGTCCGGCGTGAA
>JAFMQQ010000714.1 GCA_017354595.1 Micromonosporaceae bacterium | reverse complement strand
TGTCCGGCGTCGAGCAGAGCGCGCGTCACCATGCCGACCGGGTTGGTGAAGTCGACGATCCAGGCGCCGGGAAGGGCGCGCCGGGCCACCACGTCCGCGATACCGAGCACCACGGGTATCGAGCGCAGCCCCTTGGCGAAACCACCGGGGCCGGTGGTCTCCTGGCCCAGCAGGCCGAACTTTCCCGGCAGGGTCTCGTCGACCAGGCGTGCCGCCTGACCACCGACGCGCAACTGGATCAGTACGGCGGCGGCGCTGTCCACCGCATCCGCCAGCGATGTGGTGGTGGAAAGGCGGCCGGCGAAGCCCTGCTTGGCGAGGATCCGGCGGGCCAGGCCGCCCACCACCTCAAGCCGATCCGGCGAGATGTCCTGCAGCACCAGCTCGTCCACGGCGAGTATGCCGGAGCGGCGGGCAAATCCTTCGATCAGCTCGGGCGTGTAGGTGCTGCCGCCGCCGACCACCGTGATCTTCATCCCGGCCCGCTACCGGTGTACCGCGGCCGCGGGCAGCTCCGCGCTGGCCACGTGGCAAGCGGCCTGGTGGCCCGGCCCGAGCTCGCGGGGAAGCGGTGTCACCTGAGCACACTGCTCAATCGCCAGTGGGCAGCGCCAGCGGAAGCGGCAGCCGGGCGTCGGGTCGATCACCCGCGGCGGTTCGCCCTTCACGGCCTCGGCGTCGACCGCCAGCGGCGCGCGTGGGTCGGGTACCGCGGAGAGCAACAGCTGGGTGTACGGGTGCTTCGCGCCGGCGAGCACGGCCTCGGTCGGCCCGGACTCGACGACGTGCCCGGCATACATGACGATCAGCCGGTCGGAGACGTACCGCGCGCTGGCGATGTCGTGGGTGATGTACAGGATCGACACGCCCCCGTCATCCCGCAGTGAAACCATCACGTTCAGCAGGCCGATCCGGATCGAAACGTCCAACATGGACACTGGTTCGTCGGCGAGGATAAGTTTCGGTTTGTACGCCAGCGCCTGCGCGAACCCGATCCGCTGGCGCTGACCTCCGCTCAGCTCGTACGGGTACCGGTCCAGGATCTCGCTCGCGGGGTGCAGCCCGACCGCGTCGACGACACGGAGCGCTTCCTCGACACGCTGCGCCCGGTTGAGCTCCCGCCGGTGGAGTTTGAGCCCGCGAATGATGCCGTGCGAGACACGGTAGGCGGGGTTGAGCGAGCTGAACGGATCCTGGAACACCATCGGCACGTCGCTGCGGTACGCGAGGCTGTCCCGCCGGCCGCGTACCGACGCGAAGGGCTTGCCGCGGTACAGGATCTCGCCGCTGGTCGGCTGGTAGACGCGGGCGAGCAACCGGGCGACGGTACTCTTGCCGCTGCCACTCTCACCGGCCAGCGCCACAATCTCCCCGCGGTTGATGGTGAGGTTCACGTCGTCCACGGCGTGCAACCGCCGCCGGGAGAAGGTACCGCCGACCTTGAAATGCCGGGTCAGTTGCCGGGTCTCGATGAGTGGCTCGGTCACGTCTTCACCTCCTCGCCCGCCTTCGGCGGGATCCGGCGGTCTTCGGCCGGGCGGTCTTCGGCCGGGCGGTCTTCGGCCGGGCGGCCCGGTGCGTGCAGCAGGCACCGCGCCTGGACACCGCCGACCGGATAGAGTTCGGGCTCGACCCGGGCGCAGTCCTCGAAAGCCACCGGGCAGCGCGGCTGGAACCGGCAGCCGGGTGGCGGGTTGGCGAGATCGGGCGGACTGCCGGGTATCCCGGTCAGGTGGGTACGCGGTCCGTGGATGGACGGGAAGGCATCGAGCAGCCCGCGACTGTACGGGTGGGATGGTGTGTCGAATACCGTACGCGTGGCGCCGACCTCGACCACCTGCCCCGCGTACATGACCAGAAGTTGGTCGGAGAAGTGGCTGACCAGCGACATGTCGTGCGTCACGAAGATGACCGCGAAGCCCAGCTGCCGCTGGAGTTCCTTGATCTGCACCATGAGCGCGCGCTGCGCGACGACATCCAGCGCCGAGGTCGGCTCGTCCATGATGACCAGTTCCGGGGTGAACAGCAGCGCCATCGCGATCATCGCGCGCTGCCGCATCCCCCCGCTGAGCTGATGCGGGTAGCTGTTGAGGTGGACCGGGTCGATGCCGACCAGCCGCATCACCTCGACCGACCGCTGCGCCACCTGCTGGCTGGTGTATTTCGCATGCGCGTCGATCGCGTCGGAGAACTGGGCGCCGATCGTGGCCACCGGGTTGAGTGCATTCATCGCACTCTGCATGACGACCGAGTAGTCCCGCCAACGCAGCGCATTGAGTTCCCGGTCGGTCATCGTGACCAGATCTCGGCCGCGGAACAGCGCGCTGCCGTGCACGATCCGCGCGGGTGAGGTCAGGAGTTGGGCGATCGCGAACAGCAGTGTCGACTTCCCGCAACCGGACTCGCCAACGACGCCGACGAACTCCCCCTTCTCGACATCGAAGCTGACCGCGTCGACGGCCGCCA
>JAFMQQ010000164.1 GCA_017354595.1 Micromonosporaceae bacterium | reverse complement strand
CCTGGGCAGACCAGCTCGGCGCACTGGTACGCCAGGCGAAGCCGCCCACGACCGGCGTGGACTGGAGCGAGCCGGAGGCTGCCTCGACCGCGCCCGCCGGTCGCGTGGTCGGCCGGGCCAGCGTGGTCCGGGGTACCGAGACCGACTACTTCCGGCGTGTCGAGGCGCTCGAGCGCGAGGTGGTCCAGCTGCGGGACAAGGTGCTCCCCGGGTCGATCCCGACGCCGGGGGCGCCGGGACGGCTGGTCTCCACGGCCGCCTACGCGGGCCGGCCACTGGACAACGGCGCGGCGCCGAACGACCGGGGGCCGGTCGCCCCGGCGGTCGGATCAGTCTCCGGCGGTACGTCGCCGGAGAGTCCCTCGGATCCGGTACCACCCGCGGGTGCGAACGGGGCGGGCGGTCCGGGCGGGGACCAGCCGGGCGCGGATGCGGCGGGATCCGAAGGGGCGGGGGGTAACGTAGTCGCGGTGGGTGCTCGTATCGGCCCGGCGGGCGGTGGCGCCGCGGGCACGCCGATGGTCGGCCGGGCCGCCGTGGGGCCGCGGCGGGCGCCGGTCCTGGACGAGACCGGAACACCGATCGCAACCCGGGTACGGGTCCGCGAGCCGGCCGGCGCGCTCAAGGTGGGTGCGAACTTCACCTGGTTCAGCGCCATCTTCGCCTTCGTCTGCTGGAGCGTCTGGGCGGTCTTCAACCGGACCCAGAGCCTGATCCTGCCGCTGTTGGCCTTCGCGCTCGCGCTGCTGGTCGCCGCCGGCCTGTTCACGCTGCTGCGCCTGGTCGGCCGGTTGGTCATGGTGCGCTGGCTGAACCGGCCGAGGCGTACCGCCCGGGTCGCCCATTTCCTCACCGGCGCCTTCCTGATCGCGGTCGGGGTGTCGTACATCGGCAGTACTTCGTGGATCATGCAGATCGTCCATTGGTTCAGCTGATCGGGCCGGGTCGGGAACCTGCCCGCCTTCGGGGCGGGGCGGTCGCACCGGCACCGGGCGGCGAGATAACAGTTAGGAAACCTTCCCACAAGCCTTGACACGCGCCTCTTCAATAAGAATTCTTATCGCCAATAGTTAAGAGTCCTTTCGGAAGGGTCCGTGATGACCGAGGCGGCAGCAGGTACCGGCGCGGTAACCGCCGATCCGGCCGGCGAGGTACCGGTCGGCGGGCCGTCCGCCGGTGGGATCCTGGCTCGGGTGCGGTCGCTCTCGCCCGACCTGACTGGCGCCCTGCGCCGCGTCGCGGATCAGGTCATCGCCGATCCGGCCGGGGCGGCCCGGGCCACCATCGTGGAACTGGCCGAGCGCAGCGGTACCTCGCCGGCGACGGTGACCCGGTTCTGCCGGGCGCTCGGCTTCGACGGCTACGCCGACCTACGGCTGGGCATCGCGGCGGAGACCGGCCTGGCCGCACGCCCCGCCGGCTGGACTGTCGACATTGGACGGCAGATCCAGCCCGGCGATCCGCTGGAGCAGGTGCTGAACCAGATCATGGCGGCGGACACGCAGGCCATGCACGAGACCGCCGCCCGGCTGGACCTGCGCTGCGTGCAGCGGGCGGCACAAGCCATCACCCAGGCCCGGAGGGTGGACATCTACGGTGCCAGCAGCAGCGCGCTGGTCGGCGCCGAACTCCAGTTCTGCCTGCACCGGATCGGCGTGGCGGTCTGGTCGTGGCGGGATGTCCACGATGGACTGGCCAGCGCCGCGACACTGGACAACCGCGACGTCGCGCTCGGTGTCTCGCACACCGGGCAGACCCGGGAAACCATCGAGATCCTGGCCGAGGCGGGCAGCCGGGGCGCCACCACCGTGGCGCTCACCAGCGACTCCACCTCGGGCCTCGCCGAGGTGGCCGACATCCTGCTGCTGACCGCGGCACAGGCCACCCCGTTCCGGCCGGACGCGCTCTCGGCCCGCCATCCCCAGCTGGTCGTCCTCGACCTGCTCTACATCGCGGTCGCGCAACAGTTGCACGACCGCGCCGACGCCGCCTTTCAGATGACCGCCCGGGCGGTGCACGCGCACCGCTCGGCACGCGGTCGGTAGCAGATTCTCAAGTTGGTCGCCGGCTCCACCCACCCCGCCGGCGGAAACCTCAAGGAGGAACCCGTGAAGCGCAGGATCGCTGTCGCCGCGGCCGTGGCGGCGACGCTGCTCGCCTCCGCCGGCTGTGGCTCTGGCGGAGGTAGCAACAGCGGCTCCAGCAACCCGTTGGACGGCAAGGGAAAGACACTGAAGGTGTACCTGATGGTGGACGCCCAGAGCAGCTGGAAGGAGGTCGTGGACGCCGCCAGCGCCAAGTTCACCCAGGACACCGGCGCGCAGGTCACGGTGGAGTACCAGCAGTGGGCAAACCACCTGACCAAGCTGGACGCGACGCTGGCCGGCAACGACGTACCCGACGTCATCGAGCTGGGCAACACCGAGGCGTCCAAGTACGTCTTCAACGGCGCGTTCGCCGACCTGACCGGCAAACTGTCCACATTCGACAACAGCGGCAGCTGGCTGACCGGACTCTCGGCACCCTGCCAGTCCGACGGCAAGACCTACTGCGTGCCGTACTATGCCGGTGCCCGGGTGCTCATCTACCGCACCGACCTGTTCCAGCAGGCCAACATCAAGCCGCCCACCAGTTACGACGAACTGGTCGCCGCGGCGACCAAGCTGCAGCAGGCGCACGCCTCCGACCCGAAATTCTCCGCGTTCTACATGCCGGGCAAGTACTGGTACGCCGCGATGGCGTGGGTGTACGGCGCCGGCGGCCAGATCGCCAAGCAGGACGGCGGGAAGTGGGTCGGTACGCTGGAGCAGCCGGCCGCCGAGCAGGGCCTGCAGAAGTGGGCCGATCTGGCCAAGCAGTTCTCCAAGGGCGACCCGACCAAGGATGAGAACGACCAGGACGCGGTGTACGGCCAGGGCGAGTCGGCGATGCTGTACGGCAACGGCTGGGAGGTCGGCGCGGTGCAGTCGCAGCACAAGGACCCCAACGACCCCAACTCGGCAATGGTCGACACCAAGGTGAAGGACAAGGTGGCGGCGATACCGCTGCCGGGATTCACGGCGGGACAGGGGATGCCGACCTTCCTCGGTGGCTCGATTCTGGGCGTGGCAGCCAAGAGCAGCAAGAAGGACCTGGCCGCCGAGTGGGTCAAGGACTTCACCAGCACCACGTCGCAGGACGCGCTGCTGGCCAAGGGCGTACTGCCGAACGCGACCACGCTGCTCGACCAGGCCGCGGCGGTGAAGGGCAGTGAGGCGACGGCCCTGGCGGCGAAGAACAGCTGGTTCGTGCCGAACGCGCCGAAGTGGGCGGATGTCGAGAAGGGCAACGTCCTGCAGCAGATGCTGGTGGATATCGTCACCGGCAAGAAGAGCGTGGACGAGGCGGCGAAGGTCGCCGACGCCGCGATCGCCTCGACACTCAATGGCTGACTGATCTAGGCCCGCCCCATGATGGGTACGGGCGCCACCCGGCCGGGCAGCGCAGCCCGCCGGGTGGCGCCGGGCGCCTGATGAGGAGTACCTGATGGATGTGCTCGAGTCACCACCCGAGGCGCGCCCGGCCGTGGTGACCGGCGGACCGCGCCGGCGCCGGCGAGGCTCGGGGCGGCTCACGCCGTACCTGCTGAGCCTGCCCACCCTGGTGGTGCTCGCTGGGCTGCTCGCCTTCCCGCTGGTCCGGATGACGATGCTCTCCTTCCAGCGGCTGACCCTGCGCGACCTGTTCACCGGCGCGGCGCCGCAGTGGGCCGGCTTCGCCAACTACACCACCGTGCTCAGCGACGGCTTCTTCTGGACCGTGGTGCTGCGCACCATCGTGGTCGCCGCGATCTGCGTGGCCGTCTCGGTGCTCGCGGGCCTGCTGATCGCGCTGCTGATGCACCGGGTCAGCGGCTGGGTGCGACTGGCCATGATGGTCGCCATGATGCTGGTCTGGGCGCTACCGCAACTGGTGGCGACGCAGGTCTTCACCTGGCTGGTGGATACCGACTGGGGGGTGCTGAACTGGATGCTGGACAAGCTTCCCGGGGTGGACTTCAGCAACCACAGCTGGTTCGTCGACCCGGTGCAGGGCTGGGGCGTCATCATCGCGCTGGTCGTGTGGGGTGCGGTACCGTTCCTGGCGATCAGCCTGTACGCCGGGCTGTCCCAGGTACCGAAGGAGCTGGTCGAAGCGGCCACTGTGGACGGTGCCGGGGCGTGGCAGACGTTGCGCCGGATCAAGCTGCCCATCCTCAGCCCGCTGATCGTGGTGGTCACCACGCTCTCGGTGATCTGGGACATGGGTCTGTTCACCCAGGTGTACATCGCCCGGGCGAGCAAGCCGGAGCTGGACTACTACTCGCTGGCCGTGTACGCGTACCAGGAGGCCTTCGCCCGGAGCAACTACAGCGGCGGCTCCGCCATCGCCATCCTCACCGTACTGCTCGTGCTCGGTGTGATGGCGTTCTATGTCCGGCAGATGTTCAGGATCGGGGAGGCGGACTGATGGTGCGTCGCAGGAGTGCGACCCTCGCCTGGAACGCGATCGGGTTGGCCTTCGCGCTGGTGATGGTCTTCCCGGTGTACTGGATGCTGGCCACCGCGTTCAAGCCGGCGAACGAGGTGCAGACCTTCACCCCGCAGCTGGTACCGCTGCACCCGACCCTGGACAACTTCCGGTCGGTGTGGCACGCGCCGAACTTCCTCGTCGACCTGGAGAACAGCCTCATCATCACCCTCACCTCGGTCGCGATCGGTGTGGTGGTCGGCTTCCTCGGCGCGCTCGCGATCGCCCGGTTCCGGTTCTACGGCCGGCGGGCGATCATCCTGGTGATCCTGATGGTGCAGATGATCCCGTTCACCGCACTGCTCATCCCGCTGTACCTGACGCTGAACCGGGTGCAGCTGACCAACACGCTGCCCGGCGTGATCCTCACGTACCTGATCCTGGTGCTGCCGTACACCGTCTGGATGCTGCGCGGCTTCATCGTCAATGTACCGCGCGAGCTGGACGAGGCGGCGATGGTGGACGGCTGCACCCGGTTGCAGACCTTCTACAAGGTGATCCTGCCGCTGACCGCTCCCGGGCTGGTGGCCGCCGCCATCTACGGTTTCATCCAGACCTGGAACGAGTTCATCATCATCAATACGCTCAACGGCGCTTCGAAGTGGAACCTGATGGCGTTCCTGGCCGCGAACCAGACGCTGCGCGGCACCACCTGGGGCCCGCTGATGGCGGGTGCGACGCTCACCTCGCTACCGGTGGTGATCTTCTTCCTGATCATCCAGCGGAACGTCGCGCTGGGGCTGACCGCCGGGGCGGTCAAGGGTTGACCGGGGTTCGGGGGTTGACCGGGGTTCGGGGGCGGACCGGGGATCGGGGGCGGACCGGGAGTCGGCCGACCGCAGTGGCAGCGAGTCGTGCAGCCGAAGCGGCGGCCGGGGTTCGGATTCCGGCGGTGTGGTCGCCTCGGCGATCAGCCTGGCCATTCCCCGGCGGGTCGCGACGACCAGCATCTGGTCCCCGCGCTGCAGTTGCTGGCCCGGCGTGAGGTTCCACATCGGCTGACCGCCGGGCCTGGTCAGCTCGCACAGCCAGGCCTCGCCGGGGCGCCGGACGTCGTTGACCGTCTTGTACTCCAGGGTCGAGTACGCCCCGACCACCAGCCGGGAGACCAGCAGCACGTGCCGGCCGACCGGGATGGTGTCCAGTTGCCGGCCCAGCATCCGGGCGGCGAACGACGGCGCGGCCAGGTAGGAGACGCTGTGCGAGCCGGCGACGTGCAGCAGCCGCCGGACCCGGTCGGCCATCTCCCCGTCGAACAGGCGCAGCACGACCCGCAGGTCCTGCCGGATGCCACGCGCCACCAGCGCGGTCTGCAGGTTGCTCACGTCGTCGGATGTGATCACCATCAGCGCCTGGCAGGTGGGTACCGACGCGGCCAGCAGCGTCTCGGGGCGGCTCGCCTCGCCGATCACCAGCGGGACATGTAACTCGCGGGCGACCTGCACCCCGACCGCGGCATCGGACCGGTCGATGCCGACCACATCGATACCGTGCTCGTACAGCGTGCGCAGGACCTGCCCGCCGATACCGCCGAGACCCACCACCACCACGTGCCCGCTGGCCCGCTTGCCGAGTATGCCGGAGGCGATATCGAGCCGGACCTTGACCACGGCGTCGACGACGGTCGCGGTCAACAGCGGGATCAGGGTGATGCTCGCCAGCGTCATGACCGCAACCGTCACCTCCTCCACCGTGCTGGTCGTACCCTCGGGCTGGCCGGTGCCGAACGCGATGAGAATCGCCCGGTACAGAGCCTCCCACCAGTTCAGGCCGTGGTCGGTCGAGGCGAGGACGGCGGCGGTCACCACGACCATGCCGGCGAAGACCGCCAGCACGATGCGGAGCCGGCGCAGCACCCGCGCGACGACGGCGCCGACCGGGTACCCGCTGGTGAGTGCGGGCCGGCGCTCAACCCGCCGCGACCGGGTCGTGCGCATCAGAACCAGATCGGCCGCGTTCTGGTCGGCGGGCAGCAGTCGCGGTTCGGTACGCCCGGCGGTACTGGCCAGACCGCACAGCACCGGCTGCGGGCGGGTCGGGTCGCGACGGGTGACGACCAGCGTGCTCTGTTGCATGTGGACGGCCGGGGCCGGTTCGCCGAGCGCGGCGGCGACGAAGGCCGGGGCCGCGATCTGCGCGTCGGAGAGCACGGTGCAGTCAGGTATCTCCGCCAGGCTCCCGCTCAGGCTGGTGTTGAGCAGCCGTACCACCATCCGCAGGCTCGGGTTGCTCGGCTGCTGCCCGCCCGGTGCCTCCTGCTGGGACAGGTACTCGTGCACCGCGAGCGCGGTATCGATGTTGGCCACGTCGTTGCGCTCGACCAGCGCCAGGGCGTCGGCCATGGCGATCTCCGCGGCCTGGAGGGCTTCGGTGTACGAGGTGTCCACCTCGATCACGCGGACACCGGGCAGGCGAGCGATGCGCCG
>JAFMQQ010000020.1 GCA_017354595.1 Micromonosporaceae bacterium | reverse complement strand
GCCCGCAGCAGGTACCGCCAGCCACGCTGCTGCGCCATCTCGTGCCGTAGCCTGCTCCTGTTGCGCAGCAGGCGCATCCGGTACACCCGGACGATCCCGACCAGCAGCGCGGCCTCGACGACGAACGCGCCCGGTACGACAACCCAGCGGGAGGTCGCCGGCAGCAGGTCCACCGCGGCCCGCGCGCCGATCAGCGCGCCGATGCAGAACATGGCGATGCCGAATGCAGGCACCGTGGCACCGGCCCGGAAATCGACGACCATCATGACCACCGCGGTGGCCAGCACGGCAAGGAAGAACGCCGGCGCGACAGGTATGCCCTGGCCGACCAGGTAGAACCCGCCCAGGCCGGCCAGCATGCCCAGGGCGACGACCAGACCGGCAAGGTTCAGCAACCGGCTGTTGAACACCGGGCACACGGTACCGCACCCGCGCCAAGCCGGACACTGAGTCGTTCGACGGCCCCGACATGGGACTAGCTGGCTGGGAAAGCCTGTTCGGGCCGGTCCGTCGGCAGCCAGATAGTGATCGACTACACGGATTGTCTAAGGTCTTGACATCTTGGCTTGGTCCCGCCTAACGTCCCGGTATGCAGAGCAAGCCTCTTCTGGGTGACCCGGCACCGCAGGATGCGAGCTCTGTGCCCCCGGTCGTTGCGGTGCCGCGAGGCGCATTCAGTGCCGATGATTACCTGGCGGTCCTGGGTGGCCTGCTGGAGCCGATGGCGAGGGCGCTTGGCGGCCGCACCGAGGTAGTGCTTCATGACTTCCGGCGGCCGGAACACTCCATCGTCGCCATCGCCGGTGACGTGACCGGTCGGCACCCCGGGGGATCGGTCACCGAGATCGGCCTGGCGATTATCCGGGCCGGCGATGAGGCCGAAGAGTCCTACAACTACACAACGCAGACCCCTGATGGCCGGGTATTGAAGTCATCAACGGTGCCTTTACGCGACGCCGCGGGCCGTGTCTTCGGGGCGCTGTGTGTCAATGTGGACATCACCGAGATGCGGATGATGTCACGGGTTCTCCAGGACATGATCGGCATCGATGCCGTGACCCCCCGGCCGGTGACGTTCGTCGACGATATCGACCGCGTGATCGGCGAGGTGCTCCAGGAGGAGACAGAGATGCTCGGCCCGCGACCCAGCGGCTTGACCAAGCCGGAGCGGCTGCAGCTACTCAAAGCGCTCGACCACCGCGGCGTCTTCTCGCTGCAACGATCCGTTACGCAGGTGGCGGCATACCTCGGCCTCTCCCGCGCAACTCTGTACAACGATCTGCGCGAGATGCGCATCGGCAAGGACGACCAACCCACCTGACACCGGGCGCCACCTGTGCGTGCGGCACCGCCGCTCCACAACGCACACGCGGCATTGCCTCCTCTCGACACCCTGTCTCCTATCGCTGGTTCCTCAAGTAGGAACGGCCAGCGGCCTCCCACGCCCGGCTGGCAAGCGCTATCCGTGAAAGGCCGGCTTATGTCTGCTTTTGGCGACGTCGGGACCACCCGTCGCAACCTGTTGAAGAGTTCCGCGCTCGTTATCGGTTCGGCCGCGCTGTTGCCTGCGCTCCAGTCTTGCGGCTCCGGGTCCGGATCGGGCACCGTCAAGCTTGCCGGCCAGGGCTGGGTCTACGACCCGACCTTCCACAATGGCCTGGCGAAGCAGTATGCGCAGAAGAACCCTGGGGTCGACCCGGAGTTCACCTTCGAACAGGGCGAGAAGTATCTGGAGAAAATCATCGCTCTGTACACGGCCGGCAACGCACCGGACGTTGTCTTCGCACACGACAACGACATCGCGAACTTCGCGGATTCTGGCTACATCCAGCCCATCAACGGGATGGACGGCTGGGAGGACTCGCTGAAGGACCTGATCGCGTTCGACCGGACCGGCCTGGACTACAAGGGCAAGACCTGGGGGATGCCCTACTACGGCGACGTCATGGCTTTCATCTACAACAAGGACATGGTGAAGAAGGCCGGCATCTCGGAAGCGCCACAGACCTGGGCGGACGTGACCGAACAGGCGCTGGCCATCAAGAAGGCGGGCGTCCTGGACACGCCGTTCGTCTTCCCGATGGATAACACCTCCAGTCGCCACTGGTTCGCCGCGATCCACGGCAGTGGTGGCAACATGTTCGACGAGCAGAACAAGCCGGTCTTCCCCGACCAGGACACGACGGCACTGCAGTTTCTGACCTGGCTGGTCAGTGCGGCCAAGGCGGGTGTGCTGGATCCCGCGTCGCTCGGCCTTGGTACTACCACGGGCATGCAGACCTTCCAGGCGGGCAAGGCGGCCTTCATGACCGACGCGCACTACGACATGAAGGCGAACAACGATCCGACGAAGTCGAAGGTCCCCGGGGCCTGTGGCCAGTACCTGATGCCCAGTCTGACTGACAGCGGCCCGCACAAGACCATCGGCTTCAGCGCGGCATACTGCGTCTCCGCCAAGACAAAGCACACCAAAGAATCCTGGGACTTCATCAGATACCTCGGCAACTCTGACGCGAACCGGCAACTGTTCCTGCGTGACGGCCAGGCGCCGGCGTACACGGCGCTGCAGAACGACCCGCAGGTGCTCGCCGAGCTGCAGAAGTGGTGCGACCCGGAGATCGCCAACAAACAGACGCAGCTGGCCTACCGCCAGAACGGCATGGATGCCCCCTGGTTCGCGCAGTGGCAGGTGTTCAACCAGCAGCAGGTGCAGCAGGCGGTACTCGGCAAGATGAGTCCGCGGCAGGCGCTGCAGGCGTCGGCCGACAAGGCGACCGAACTCAGCAAGCAGTGATCACCGAGTCTGCTGGCGGCCGCGAGGCCGGTGTTGTCGACCGTACGGCCGACGCGCCGGTCCCGCGGTCGCGCGGGCGAACCCGGCGCGCCCGTACTGGACGGCGGGCCTTCCCGTACCTGCTCAACGCTCCGGCCGTCGTCGTCATCTTCAGCCTGATCGCGTACCCGGTCGGTCTGTCCATCTGGTACAGCCTGCACAAGTACAGCCTGCGTCGGCCGGGTGTGTTCGACTTTCTCGGCCTGAAGAACTACGTGACGGCGGTTACCAGTGCTGATTTCCGGTCGGCGCTGTGGGTGACGTTCGAGTTCAGTGCCGGGTCAGTCCTGGTGGCATTGCTCATCGGGCTTGCCCTGGCCCTGATCCTGAACCGGAGAATTCCGGGGCGCAGGCTGGTGCGGGCACTGGTTCTCGTGCCGTGGGCGGTACCGCCGATCATCAACGCGACCATGTGGCGGCTGATCTACGACGCGCACACCGGTGCGCTCAACGGGCTGCTCTACCAGCTCGGGCTGATTCACAGATACCAGGACTGGCTGACCGATCCCAGGTTCGTGGTGGTCATGGTGATTCTGGCCTTCGTCTGGAACCGGGTGCCGCTGGTAGTGATTGTGCTGCTGGCCTCGCTCCAGGCGGTGCCGGCCGACCTCTACGAGGCCGCCCGTGTCGACCGGGCCAGCAAGTGGTGCCAGTTCCGGCGGATCACCCTACCTTGGCTGACCCGGCCCATCCTGATCGTGCTGATTCTGGAGACGATGACGTCGTTGCGTTCGCTGGAGTTGTTCTACGTGCTGACCTCCGGCGGCCCGGGCAACTCGACCACGGTGGTGGCCTGGCTCAGCTACCAGACCTCGTTTGTCAACCTGGACTTCGGGCTCGGGTCGGCCTACTCGTACCTGATCGTCCTGATCACGGCGATCGTGACCGTTGTCTATCTGAGGCTGATCTTCGCCCGTGGGGAGGTCCACTGATGGCCCTGCGGCTACAGCGATGGGCACTCTACTTCTGCCTGGCGGCCGCCACCTTCTATCTGCTGGCACCCGTGGTGTGGATGCTGCTTCTCAGCTTCATGACGCAGGCCGAAGCGCTGTCCACGCCTCCGCACTGGATACCACTTCATCCGACCCTGTCGAACTACGCCGCGTTCGTACACCCGGACAGCAGCGGCGCGCAGTTCGGTGGCGCGGAAGCAGCCGCTCTGCCGCAGTCGATGCTCAACAGCGTCATCGTCGCGCTGTGGGTGGCCGGCTTGAACGTCGTGCTCGGCACGATGGCAGGCTACTCCTTCGCCCGGTTGGATTTCCGGGGCCGCAACCTGTTGATGGTGTCGTATCTGGTCGCCCGGATGATCCCGGCAGTCGGCATCATGATCCCGCTGTTCGTGGTCCTCAACAAACTGGGGCTGCTCAACCATCTTGCCTCGCTTGTGTTGACCGAGACGTCGGAGACGCTGCCGTTCAGCATCTGGCTGTTGGCCGCGTACTTCAGGACCATCCCACCAGATCTGGAGCATGCCGCCCGGGTGGACCGGTGCTCCTGGAGCAGGGCGATGCTCAAGGTGTTCCTGCCGATAGCGCGGCCGGCGCTCGCCGCGGTGGCTGTGTTCGCCTTCATGGAGTCGTGGGGGGCGTTTCTCTACCCACTGTTGTTCACGCCTGGCGACAATACGACCCTGCCGGTCACCGTCGCTGGCTTCGCCACGAACGTCCAGATCGACTATGGCCTGCTGGCCACGGCCGGGGTCCTCGCGGTGATCCCGCCGTTCATCCTGGCGTTTCTGTTCCAGCGTTGGATCGTGCAGGGGATGGCGTCGGGGGCGGTGACCGGATGACGGGTTCGTTGACTGTGGACGAGTCACACCGTGGCTTCACCAAGCATGGACTGTCCAGAGTGGACGACATGCTGCGGCGCGGCGTCGATGAAGGTGTCTATCCGGGCGCGGTAGCCGCGGTCGCGCTGGACGGACGCCTGGCGTACTGGTACGCCGCCGGCGTGCAGCACAGCGAGCCGGAGGGTGCCGGGGCGATGCCCCGCGACGCCTTGTTCGACCTGGCGTCGGTGACCAAGCCGGTGGTCGGTGGCAGTGCGCTGATGCTGCTGATCGAGGATGGACTGCTCACCCTCGACGACTTCGTGGTGGACTATGTGCCCGAGTTCCGCGGGCACGGCAAGGCATCGGTGCAGATCAAGCACCTGGTGACGCACCTGTCCGGGATCCAGTCCAACCCTAAGTTGGTGCATGAGCACAGCGGCTGGGAGTCACTGCAGGACGCCTACCTGACGCTGCCGCTGCTGTCCGCGCCCGGCGCCGCATACCTCTACTCCAGCATCAACTTCATCCTTCTCAAGCTCATCGTCGAGCGGGTCTCCGGCCGCCCGCTCGACCAGCTGGTCGCTGACCGGGTCTGCACCCCGTTGGGCTTGGCGGACACCATGTTCAACCCGCCGCCGGAGCTGCGTTCCCGCATCCCGGCCACGGAGTACAACCCGGCGCGCGAGGACTACGACTGGGGCGTGGTCAACGACAAGACCGCCCAGCTGCTGCAGGGCGTGTCGGCCCACGCCGGGCTGTTCTCCACCGCGCGGGATCTCGCGGAATACGGCGATGCTCTGCTCGCCGACGCCCGGGCCGGCCGCGGCAACTTCCTCAGCCCCGCGGCGGCCCGGCTGCTGCTTCGCCCGGAGCTCGACCAGGGCAGCCTGCGCGGTGGCGTGTGCTGGCGTGCTGGCAGCACACGCACCTTCGGCGACCTGCTGGGCGCGGAGTCGCTCGGGCATACGGGTACCACCGGCACGGCGATGTGTCTGGTGCCCGCGCAACGGCTGACGATCGTCCTGCTGACCAACCGGACCAACCCGACCCGGCAGAACTACCGCATCGAGGCGTTCCGTCCGCGTTTCTTCAACGTGGTCGCGGCGGCCCGGTGCGCAGATTAGGGGGCGTTACCGTGGCCGAAGTCGTACTCGACTCGCTGACCCGTAGGTTCGGCGACACCGTCGCCGTGGACAACCTCAACCTGGTCGTGCGTGACCGCGAGTTCCTCGTGCTGGTCGGACCCTCGGGTTGCGGGAAGAGCACCACCCTGCGGATGATCGGCGGTCTGGAGCCAGCCACCAGTGGCTCGATCGCCTTTGACGGGCTGGATGTGTCACACCTGCCGACGGAGAAGCGCGACATCGCGATGGTCTTCCAGAGCTACGCCTTGTACCCGCACATGAGTGTGCGGGCCAATCTCGAATTCCCCTTGAAGAACATGGGTTTCCCGCGCGCGGAGATCGAGTCGCGGGTGCGGGGGGTCGCGGACCGGCTCTCCATCGCGGACTATCTGGACCGCAGGCCGCGCCAGCTCTCCGGCGGCCAGCGGCAGCGGGTGGCACTCGGCCGGGCGATCGTGCGGGACACCGGGGTGTTCCTGCTCGACGAGCCGCTGAGCAATCTCGACGCGCAGCTGCGCGTATCCATGCGCGCCGAACTGAAACGGCTACACGCCCAGCTGGCCCGGACCTTCATCTTCGTCACCCACGACCAGGCCGAGGCGATGACCATGGCCGACCGCATCGCGGTGCTCTCCGGCGGAGTGTTGCAACAGGTCGGCACGCCGGATGACATCTACACCAGGCCGGCCAACCGGTTCGTCGCCGAGTTCATGGGCAGCCCCGCCATCAACCTGCTGCCCGGCAAGGCAGTCACCGAACAGGGGCGGGTCGAGGTCCGCATCGACGGTGCCCGGCGGGCAGCGCAGTTCGCGGTCGAACCGGCTGCGGCGCACAACGGGGCCGAGGTGACGGTGGGCATCCGATCGGAGCATCTGAGCTTCGTGCCGTCTGGCGCCGGCAGCCTGAGCGGTGTGGTCAGCATGGTCGAGCTGCTCCATCCGGAGCTGTTCGTGACGGTGGATCTGGGCGGTCTTTCGGTCGTGGTACGGACCAGCACCCAGCGGCGGCCGGAGATCGGTGAAGCGGTGGATCTCGACTTCGACGCCACCAGGTCGCATCTGTTCGATGCCAACAGCCGGAGAATCCCGACGACCGGCGAGAGTGCTTAGGAGTGGTCAGCGGTATGCGGATAACCGATCTCAAGGTGTGGGTGGTCAACGCACCATTGACCGTCGCGTTCCAGAGTTCCTTCGAGCGACGCTCAGGTACCACCAGAACCGTGCTCCGGCTGGAGACCGACACCGGGCTGGTCGGTTGGGGAGAGACCTTCCGCGGCGATCCGACCGCGCGGATCATCGAGCTGCACCGCGACCAGATCGTGGGGCGCAGCCTGACCGAGCTGGGTCAACTGCGTACAGAGTTGCGGATGACGCCGTTCTTCTACGGCTACCTCGGCTACGCCGCGATCGCCGGTATCGAGATGGCGTACTTCGACCTGCTGGGCAAGCAGTCCGGGCTGTCTGTTGCCGACCTGCTCGGCGGAGCGGCGCGGGAACGGGTACCGGTGACCGGTTTGGTGACCCGTGGGCTGGTCGCGGCGGAGGGTGAGAAAGCACGTCCCGAGGCGATCGCCGCGGCGGCCGAGCAGTTGGTCGACGAGAGGGGATTCGGCACGGTCAAGCTCAAGGGATCCACCGACGCGGCCGACGATGTCGGGCTCGTCGGTGCCATCCGGCGCCGCTTGGCCGGTATCGGCCTGCGGATCGACCCGAACGCCGCCTGGTCGGTCACCGACTCCATCACGGCCGCCCACCGGCTTGAAGAGTACGACCTGGAGTACCTGGAGGATCCCTGCCCGGGCGTGGAAGGCATGGCCCGGGTCCGCGCCAATACCCGCATCCCCTTGTGCACCAACATGTGCGTGGTCCGGCTGGAGGAGGTTGTGCCGGCGGTCCGGCTCGGCGCGGTGGACGTCATCCACGGCGACGTGCACAAGTGGGGTGGTATCGACGCGACCCGAAGGCTCGCCGCGCTGTGCGAAGGATTCGGCCTTGGCATGAACCTGCACAGCGGCGGCGAGCTCGGCATCTCGACCGCGTGCCACCTCCAGGTCGCCGCCGCGCTACCCGAAATCAACTACGCCATCGACAGCATGTACTACCTGGTGGCCGACGACATCATCACCGAACCGTTCGTGGTGGCTGACGGCAGCATCGAGGTCCCTGGCGGACCGGGCCTCGGCGTGACGGTGGACGAAGAGAAGCTGGCCCACCTCGCCAAACAACACGATATCGATGGCGATCTCATCCGGTAGCCAACCGCGAATCGGAGGACCGACGACAGTGGCAGACCAGAATCGACCGATCTTCACCGGCGTGGCGGTGGCCCTGGCCACGCTGTTCACCGACGAGCTCGAGGTGGACTACGAAGCGACCGCGCGCCATGCCCGAAGCCTGGTATCTGCGGGAGTCCGCGCCGTGGTGGTCTGCGGGACGACCGGGGAGCCCGAGGCTCTCTCCGATGAGGAGCGCCTCGAACTGCTTGACGCGGTCCTCGACGCGGTCGGCGGCCAGGTGCCCGTCATCATGGGCGCCGGCCTGCCCTCGGCGCGGCAGGCCGCCACCTTCGCCGCACGGGTCAGGACCCGGGCCATCGCCGCGATCCTGGCCCGCTCGCCGCGAGGCGTCCCGGATCCGGTGCCGTTCTACCAGGCGGTGGCGACATCCGTCGGCGACACCCCGCTGCTGGCATACCACTTCCCGGCGACCGCACCACCGGGTATCCCATTGGACGCCTTGTCCAGAGCGCCCATCGCGGGCGTCAAGGACTCCAGCGCCGACCCGGCGCGGCTGCTCGCCACCCTCGATGCGTACGACGGCTGCGTCTATCTCGGCTCCGCGGTGCTGCTGCTGATGGGCTCTCAGCTGGGCTGCGCCGGAGCCATCCTGCAGCTGGCCAACTCCCACCCGGAACTGTGCGCCGAAGCCTTCGCTGGACAGCCGAAAGCCCAGCGCGAGGTGTATTCCCTGCACGCGCGATCCAGGAACTTTCCGCACGGCATCAAAGAACTGATGGCGGCGCGCTTCGGCACCTCACTCGCCGCCCGACTCGGCTGACACCCGTCGACCGTGGCAACGACGGACAGGTACACCTCGGCAGGAGGAAGCAGAAATGACCGTCACACTCCTACAGCAGCGGACCCGGGAACAAACCAACGCCGTGGCGGCGGAAATGCTGGCACTGCTGCCGGTTGGTGCGCTGGAACAGCACGGGCCCCACCTGCCGCTCGGTACCGACGCCATCATCGTCGAGCAGATAGCCCATCGGGCCGCCGAACGGCTGGACGGGGAGGTTCCGATCCTGGTCGCCCCGACCCTCGCCTACGGCTCCTCCCATCACCACCTGCCGTACGGCGCCACGATGTCGCTCAGCACATCGACCTACTTCGCCGTACTGAAGGACCTCGTCGAGACACTGGCGGTCAGTGGCTTCCGCCGGGTGTTCATTCTCAACGGTCACGGTGGCAACGCCGAACTGGTCGCCCTCGTTGCGCGCGATGTCAGTACGTCGCACAAGATTGCCGTCGGCGGCGGGTCGTACTGGGTCATCGCGGGGCAGGCTTTGTCGTCGGTAGCGGCCAGTCCGCGTGGTGAACTGCCCGGTCACGCGGGTGAGTTCGAGACCTCGCTGATCCTTGCGCTGTACCCGGAACTGGTCGAGCAGGCGCGACCCAGCGGCGAGCTTCCACCACCTGCGCAGCTGGCCACCTACCGGTTCGGTTCGCCCGCCCCGTTCCGCCATCCCACCGGATACAGCGACTCTCCCGCGGCAGGTGACGGCCGGCGCGGCGCGGGTTACCTTGCGACCTGTGTGGAGTCAGTCGCCGATGCGCTGCGCGACTTCCACAAGCGGGCGCTGCCGGCCGCGGACCCCTGCCCGAGCGCGGCTGCGCAGGCGTCGCCGGCGACAGAGCTGGCGTAGCGCATGCCCCGTATCGAAGGCAACCCGGCCGGGGTGGGGCTCCGGAGCGGTGTCCTGGTAGAGGTCACCGTGCTCGCCGTGACCACCGCCGAGCCTGGTACCCCGTGACTGTCGCGGAGGCGGTGCGGTGATCACAGTCGGCGTCATCGGCGTCGGCGCGCTGGGCGCCACCATCGCCGGCCGGCTGGCCGCCGGCGCCATCCCTGATGTGGTCCTGACAGCCATCGCTGGCCGGCCCGGTACGCACGATCGGCTCGCCTCGCTGGCCAGCCGATGGGACTGCCAGGCCACCACCGAACCGCTCAAGCTGCCATCCTTGGGCGTCAATCTCGTGGTCGAGGCCGCCGGAGTCGACGCGGCGGGACAGTACGTGGCTCCGCTGCTGGCGGCCGGAGCGGACGTCATCGTGATGAGCAGCGGCGCGCTGGCAAAGCCCGGGATGGTCAAAGAGCTAGAGCGCGCCGCCGAGGCCGCACACCGGCGCGTGTACCTGCCCTCTGGGTCAGTCGCCGGACTAGACGGACTACTCGCCGCGCTTGAAGGCGGCGCGGTCGAGGTACAACTCACAACCACCAAACATCCCCAGGCCCTTGCCGGCGCACCGTACCTGACCGAATCGGCGATCGATCTGGCCGACCTCGATACGCCCCGGGTTGTCTTCGACGGCAACGCCCGGGAAGCGATCGCCGGCTTCCCATCGAATGTCAACGTGGCTATCACCCTCGCGGCGGCGGTCGGAGACTTCGAGCGGGTACGGGTACGGGTTGTAGCCGACCCGGACACCGCCCAGACGATGCACCGCGTGGAGTTGGCTGCCGACTCCGGCACAATGACGGTGGAGTTGGCGAACCGCCCCTCGCCGGCCAACCCACGCTCGAGCAGCCTCGCCGCACTCAGCGCCCTGGCCACCATCCGCCGCCACGCCTCCGCCCTGCAGATCGGCTGAGCCCCGGCATGCCCTGCACGTGACTGATGAGCCGACGACCAGAGGTGCGTGACGTTTCCGCAGCAGGCTGATCACCGAGAGCTCGGTGACACGGCCGGTCTTCGGGTTCTGCGACGGGACATTGTTGATGGTCATCGAGACCCGCACGACAGTGGAATCGATCGTCACGGTGTGCTGGTTGGCGTCCAACCCAGGGTCGACCCACAACTCGGCGCGGGTGTTGTCGGGACCAACCCCCGCCTCCACCGGAAATGTACCGACCGGACCGTCACCACCGGGTATGCAGCTGGAGCGACCGACGCCGAAGCAGTACCCGATGGAGCTCGGTGTCAGATGTCGGCCTGGATGCGCCGGGCGATGCTCGCCTCGAGGGGGTAGCGGCGCTCGGGTGGTAGCAGCCGTTCGGCCTTGGCGCTGTGGCCAGTGCGGACCAGAGCGGCGATCCTGGCCACCGTCGGGGTGAGATCGGTCAGGCCGACCACCCACCGCTCGGCGTAGGTGCGGATCAGCGCGCGGCCCACGCCAACCTGGATGCTGTAGTGATTGAGCGGCGCGCCGCGCAGCGACCTTTCCGGATCCCACTGGACGTGCACGGCGGCGGTGGCGAACGCGCTGCGCCAGGCCGCCGTGCTGCTGCCCGGTTCGGGGGCGGTGAGCACCGCCTGCGACAGAGCGTCTTCCCAGCCGGTACGGGTGATGCGTACCGCCAGGATCCGTTCCTGGCCGGGTTTTCGCCCCCAGTTGCTGCGGTGCAGAAGCCAGCGCAGCGACGGTTTGATCCAGGTCATGCGGCCGAACGAGAACGGCGCCACGAAGCGGCCGGCGGCCAGTGCCGCATCCGCGATAACCGGTGAGTATGCCTGGTAGACCACGATCGTCTCGGCATCGAAGTCGGCGCGGATCTGGCGCAGCATCGGCATCCGGCCCACCATCCTCGCCCCGCGATCGGTCCGACCGATCCTGCCACGCGGACACCGGAGCAAGCAGCCGCTTTTCCCGCCGACCACGCGGCCCGTCCACGATCGGCCCGCCGGCGAGCCAGCACACAACCGCGGCACCCGGCAGCGACCTGTCTACTGTGGACCTGAAATCGACCGGCGGTCAGGTATCGACCGGCGGCGACGCGGGCGGGCCGGCGGCGCCGGTGCGACGACCCAGCGCCAGCATCCCAGCTGGCTGCGGTTGCCGAAAGAGTCTGGCGCCACCGCCGCGCTGACCGAGCCACCCGCGACCGAGCTACCGGGCGGCGCCAGCCACCAGTGTCCATAATGGACAACCCGGCCGCCATCGGGACGACCAGATCGTGCCGGCCGCAGCCCCAGCCGGTGCCCGGTCGTACCGACATGCGACACTTCCGGGGTGCCGTTGCCACCGCTGCCTTCCTCGTACAGCGTTCATAATCTTGAGCCGCCGGCCGCACCACCGGAGTGGGGACCGCTGCCGGGCATTGAGCAGGTCAAGGAGACGATCTACCAGGTGCTCGCCGCCCACGGACGCCTGCGTCCGGATGCCGGGGACCCGGATCCGGATCAGGTCGGGCTGTTGAGTTCCTGGGCGCAGGAGGTCCTCGCATGCGGGCTGGCCCCCGGTTCGTCGGGCGAGGCATACTTCGACGGCAAGCGGATCTGGGATGCGTCAGACTATGCCGGCACGGTGGAGCTGCTCGCCGAGGCGACCAGAGGCGACTGGCGGCCGGAGCGGCTGCACTCGGCAGATGCCGACCCCGGCGGAGTGGTGATCGAGTTTGAGCACCGCGGACGGCCGGAGCGCTGGACGATCGAGAACGCGGCCAGCAGGTACGTCAGTGACGAGCTGTTCGGTTACGCCGAACTGTTCGCCGAGGCCAACCTGCCGGGGCGGTTCGTGTACCTGCCTACGTCAAGCCAGGAGGTACACCTTCTCTACCTGCCCGCAGCCCTGACCGGCGACCTGCGACGAGCACTGGGATGGCCCTCGCCGGAGGCGCTGCTGGCCAGCGTACGGGCGGCCCTTGCCGCTAAACCCGCGCCACTGCTACGGGCATTGCGCGACACGGTCGGCTGGCTGGGTACCTGGCCGGAGCTCACCGCGGCGCCGGACGGCGGGTCGCCGTTGCGGGAGGCGGTCCTGGCCGGACATGCCGAACTCGCCGACCAGTTGCTCGATCTTGGCGCCGACCCCCAGGACGCCACCGGCCTGCCCAGCGGCCCGGCCCTGCGCGACGTGCTGGACAAAGCGGCGGCGGCCTGGATCAGCACCCGCAGCGCACTATTGGTCAAGCGCATCTGACCTTGGAACGGTTGAGCGCGGTCCCGCTGACCGCCAAGGCTGGCGCCCGAGGACGGCGACCCTCCGGCAGAGCAATTCCAAACTCCACAAAGGACAGATACCGGTCTGGTCTGATCCCACCACGGTTCGTGATGCAAGAGCAGGACCCGGATCCGATGCAGCCTGGTAATCGCCTGGGTAACTATGCCAGTCGCCGCAAGGATCCTCGGCCGCCTACTTTGGACAATCAACCGTTGTCGATGGCCAGGATCCACTGGTCCGCCGCGCCGACGCGCAGAAGGCCGGCGGTCACCGCCGCGCCGGATGTGCGGCCGGCGTCGGGCTCAGGTTGTCCAGGACGGCCACGCCATGCGCGGTGGCGATCGCGATACCTCGCGGGGGGAGCAGGGCAAGGCCGTGGACGGTTGCGTCCAGATCGATGCGTAGTGCCTCGGCGAAGGTCGCGCCGGGGCCGGTCGTCCAGACCCGTACGGTACCGTCCCAGGAGCCGGTGAACACGGCGGCCTGGCCGTCGAGCCGTCCGACCGTGAGCGCGGCGACCGCGTCGGTATGGCCGGTGATCGGGTCGCCGACCGGTGCGCCGGTGGCCGCGTCCCACAGGCGGGCGGTGCGGTCGACGCTGCCGGTGGCGATGACGGTACGCCCGTCGAGCTCGCCGAAGACGGCGGCGGTGACCGTGTCGGTGTGTCCGGTGAGCGGGTCGCCGATAGGGTCGCCGGTGGCCGCGTCCCACCGCCGGATGCTCTGGTCGACCCCGCCGGTGGCGATGACACTCTGCCCGCCGACCAACCCGGTGGCCACTGCCCAGACCCGGTCGGTGTGGCCGGCCAGTGGGTCGCCGATCGGCTCGCCAGTGGCCAGATCCCAGCGCCGGATGGTCGTGTCTTTGCCAGCGGAGACGAGGATGCTCCTTCCGTCCAGCTCGGCGACGGCCACCCCCATCACCGCGCCGTCGTGGCCGGTCAGCTGCTGGCCCACCGGATCGTCATCGCGGCGGGCGCCGGCGGGCCGGGGCGCGTCGGGATCCGCGTTCTGCAGCCAGATGCTTCCGTCGCCACCGCCGGAGGCGATGATGGTCTGCCCGTCGATCTGGCCGACGGCGACCTGCTGGACGCCGCTGCGGTGTCCCGACCGCGGGCCGCCGACCGGGGCGCCGGTGGCCGCGTCCCAGACCCGTACGGTCGCGTCGCCGCCGCCGGTGGCCAGGATGGTGCGCCCGTGCAGCTGGCCGGCGGCGACGGTAAGGACCACTGTGGAGTGTCCGGTGTGGACGCCGCCGATCGGTGCGCCGGTGGCCGCGTCGGAGAGCCGGACGATGTAGTCGATGCCGACGGAGACCACCACGCTGCGCCGGCCGACCCGCGCCAGCGCCACCGACATGACCGGCCACCGCGTACCGGTAAAGGGCGCGCCGATCGGGGCGCCGGTGGCCGCGTCCCAGACCCGTACCGTGTGGTCGTGGCTGCCGGAGGCGATGACCGGGCGGCCGTCGACCTCGCCCAGCGCCACCGACCAGACCTGGTCGGTGTGGCCGGTGATCGGCTCGCCGATCGGCATCGCCGTCGCGGCATCCCACCGGCGCAGCGTCCCGTCCCGCGCCCCGGCGACCACAACAGTGCGGCCGCCGGCCGCCCCGACCGCCACCGCATACACCGCGGCGCCGTCATCAGCCGCACCGCCATCAGCCGCACCGTCGCCAGCCGCACCGTCGCCAGCCGCACCGTCGCCGGCCGCGGCATCCGGGGTGCCGAGGACGGCGAGCCGGGCGCCGGTGACCGCATCCCACAGCCGTACCGAACCGTCCCGGCCACCCGAGGCGACCACGGCACGGCCGTCGACCTGGCCGACCGCCAGCGATGTGCTGTCCTCGGCGGGCGGGCTCGCCAGCTCCACGCCGGCGGTGAGGTCCTGGGTGCGGATCGTCGCGCCGGTGTGGACAGCCGCGAGTACCTGCCCGGCGACCTGGCCGAGGGCGTCGGACTCGCTGAAGTAGTGGCTGCCGGCGGGGATCGGGTCACCCGCCGCAGCGCCGGTCGCCGCGTCCCACACCCGGATGTGCTCGCCGGCGGCGGCGAAGATGACCGGCCGGCCGTCCCGCTCGCCGAAGGTCACCCCGTTGACGGACGTGTCCTGCTCCAGCGGCCCAGCGATCGGCAGGCCGGTGGCCAGGTCCCAGACCCGTACCGTATCGCTGTGGTCGCCGGATGCGACGATGGGCCGCCCGTCGAGCTGGCCGACCGCGACCGACAGGATGCAGTCGGTGTGCCCGGCGAACGGATCGCCGGGTGGGACCAGCGGGGCCGGCTCCCATAGCCGTACCGTGCCGTCGTCGCCGGCCGACGCGATGACGGTGCGCCCGTCGACCCGGCCGACCGCCACCGCCCACACCTCGTCACCGTGACCGTCGAAGACGTCGCCGACGGCGGCGTTGGTGGCCAGGTCCCAGACCTGCGCCTGGCACTCATCGCTGCTGCCGGCCACGACCACCGGGCGGCCACCGACCTCGGCCAGCGCCACCGACCGGACCCCGTAGCGATGGTGGTCGTCCCGTTCGCCGGTCCGCTCGCCGGTGGCCGCGTCCCACACCCGGACGTCGCCGTCGCCGCCGCCGGAGACAACCACGTCACGGCCGTCCAGCCGGCCCAGCGCCAGCGAGTACACCCAGTCCCGGTGGCCCTCGATCGGCTCGCCGGGCGTACCGGTGGCCGGCTGCCACAGCCGGATCCGGCCGTCGTTGTCGCCGATGACCACCACCGTGCGCCCGCCGACCTCGCCGGTGGTCAGCGCGGTGACCTCACTGTCCACAGTGAACGGTTCGCCGACCGGGGCGGAGGTGGCCGCGTCCCACAGCCGCACGCTGCGGTCAACACTGCCGGAGACGATGACGGTACGCCCGTCCAGCCGGCCCAGACCCACCCCGAAGACCAGGTCGGTATGCCCGGTCAACGGCTCGCCGACCGGCGTGCCGGTGGCCGCGTCCCAGACCCGTACCGTCGCGTCCTGGCTGCCGGAGACGATGATGGTACGCCCGTCGAGCTGGCCGGTGGCCAGCGCCCAGACCATACCGGTGTGGCCGGTCAACGGCTCGCCGATCGGTTCCCCGGTCGCCGCGTCCCACCGCCAGAGCTCACCCAGCCCAGTGCCGGAGACCACCACAGCGCGCCCGTCGACCTCGGCGAAGGTCACCGCGCGGACCACCGCGTTGTGCGCCAGCGCCCGGTGCGGCGGCTGCCGCAGCCAGCTCGCCCAGCGGGTCTGGAATGCCTGCGGCAGACCAGCATCGCCGACCGCGTCGCCCAGGTACCAGGCACCGGTACACCAGGCGACCAGCTGCAGGTGCGCGGCGCGCTGCTGTAGCGGCCGGCCGGCCAGCCGCGGCTGCGCCAGCCGG
>JAFMQQ010000713.1 GCA_017354595.1 Micromonosporaceae bacterium | reverse complement strand
CGGGCAGCCGGGCCGGGTCGGCGCCGGGGCCGGCCGGGCGCAGCCGCGCCGGGTCGGCGACAACCCGCTGCGTGCCACTCTCCACATCGAAGACGACCAGCCCGTCCACCGGGTCGTCCGGGCCCGAGGAGCGCAGGAAGACCACCCGGGATCCGTCGCTGGCGACGGTGATCGCCCGCGGCGCACCGAGGGAGAACCGGCGGGTACGGGCGGCGAGCTCCGGATAGTCCATCCGACCATGATGCCGCCCGCTGGCTAGAGTTGCCGGGTGAGCCCAGATGACCGCCGGATCCTTTTCATCCACGCGCATCCGGACGACGAGACCGTCGGCACCGGGGCCACTCTGGCCAGGTACGCGGCCTCCGGCGCCACGGTCACGCTGGTTACCTGCACCCTCGGCGAGGAGGGCGAGATCCACGTACCGGCCCTGTCCGGGTTGGCTGCGAGCCAGGCCGACCAGCTCGGCGGGTACCGCATCCGCGAGCTGGCCGACGCGTGCGCGGCGCTCGGCGTGACCGATCACCGGTTCCTCGGCGGCGCCGGGGCCTACCGCGACTCCGGCATGATGGGCACCCCGGCCAACGCCCATCCGCGCGCGTTCTGGCAGGCCGACCTCGACCAGGCGGCTCGGCTACTGCTCGAGGTGTTCCGCGAGGTACGCCCCCAGGTGCTGGTCACCTACGACGAGAACGGCTTCTACGGGCACCCGGACCACATCCAGGCGCACCGGGTGGCGATGCGCGCCGCGCAACTGGCGACCGGCGAGGGCATCGGGCCGGAGAAGATCTACTGGACGGCGGTACCGCGCAGCGTGCTGGAGGCGGGCTTCGGCAGGTTCGCCGAGTCTGCCGACAACCCGTTCCGGGGCGTGGCGCGCGCCGAGGACCTGCCGTTCGGTACGCCCGACGAGAAGATCTCCGCCCGCATCGACGGGACCGAGTTCGGGGCGCGCAAGACCGCGGCACTGCGGGCGCATGCCACCCAGATCCCTTCCGATTCCTGGCTGTTCACCGTCGCCGGCAACTTCGGCAACGAGGCCCTCGGGGTGGAGTACTACACCCTGGCCAGCGGCGAGCCGGGGCCGGGCAGCGGTACGTACGGCTGGGAGAGCGACCTGTTCGCCGGCCTCACGGCGGGTACCGGGAGGGCACGCCCGAGCCAGCCATCGGCGAGCCCGGGATGACCCGCGAGCCCGGGAAGGCGGGCGAGCCCCGGCCGGCGGGTGAGCCGGGGATGAGCACCGAGGAGCGGCTGCTGCGGGTGGGCGGGCTGGTGGTCGCCCTGCTGCTGGGTTTCGCACTCGGCGTGTGGGACATCTTCCTCGGCCCGCTCTACGCCGGGTCGGTACCGCTGCCGGTCGCCCCGGTGCTCGCGATCGCCGGGAACCTGGGCCTGATCTGGTTCACCCGGACCGTCACCGGCAGCCGCCGGCTGGCGCTGGTGCCCGGCATCATCTGGTTCGCCACGATGCTCGTCGGTGCCAACCGGACCCACGAGGGCGACGCCCTGATTCCGGGCAACGAGTGGATGGGCCTGGTGGCACTGCTGCTGGTCGCGGCGACGTGGGGGTTGTCCGCGTACCGGATGATGCTGCCCGACCCGGACCAGCGCGCCGCGGGCAGGCCCACGCCCGCGGGGCAGAAGCCGTCAGCGAAGCCGGCCGCGACGAAGCCGGAGTCCACAAAGGACACACCGGCCAGGCGCACCTCGTCCGGCGCGCCGCGCCCGGGCGCCCGGCCGGCCGCGAAGGCGCGCCGGCGCTGACACCGGGCCCGGTGTAGCGGTTGCTGTTCGTACCGCTATATCTTCTTCGCCATGAAGCAGCGCTGGTGGCGCGCGGGGATCCTGGTCCTCGTGCTGTTCGCGGTGAACGCGGTCGCCCGCCTGATCGTCTGGCAGGTCGCCCCGCATGACACCAAGAAGCAGACCGCGATCGGTCTGATCGCGGCGGGTGCGGTCGGCGCCGTGATGATCGCTGGCGGGTACCTGTGGGCGCGCCGGGTGCACATGGCGCGCGTGGTCGGCGAGCTGGCCGTGGCGATCCTGGTCGGCTGCGCCTTCTCGATCGTCCTCGGGCCGTACGCGGGCGGCTCGGCGCCGTTCAAGGAGGGCGGCGACTTCCTCTACTCCGAGGTGTGGCACTACCTGGCGCTGGCCGCCGCGGGCGCGGCCTTCGGTGTGCTGGTCGCGATCACCCTCGGCCAGGACCAGAAGGGGAGGGCGTGGCGGCGCTTCGAGGAGCAGCAGCGGGTACGCCACATGGGCCGCCGGGCCACCGAGCGCCGGTCCAGCGGCGGCCGGCGTCCGGCCGCCAAGTCATGACCCGGCGGTACGGGTGACGTACGTGTGGTGGGTGGCGAAGCCCAGCTTGGCGTAGAGCGCCGCGGCCGGCTCGTTCCCCTCGGCCACCTGGAGGCAGGCGCTGCGGGCGCCGTGACCGGCCGCCCAGCCGGCGAGCGCCCGGGTGACCCGCT
>JAFMQQ010000712.1 GCA_017354595.1 Micromonosporaceae bacterium | reverse complement strand
GCGCGCGGAGATGCTGCTCGCGCTCGCCGACGCGATGCTGCGGGACGCGGCGACCTTCGCCGGACTGGAGACCCGCAACGTCGGCAAGCCGGCCGCCGCTGCCGCCGGTGAGGTACGCAGCGCCGCCGACCGGCTGCGCTTCTTCGCCGGCGCGGCGCGGGTACTGGAGGGGCGGGCGGCCGGCGAGTACCTCACCGGATACACCTCGATGGTGCGCCGCGAGCCGGTCGGCGTGGCCGGCCTGATCACACCATGGAACTACCCGCTGCTGATGGCGGTCACCAAGCTCGGCCCGGCGCTGGCCGCAGGCAACACCGTGGTACTCAAGCCATCCGAGCAGACTCCACTCTCCACATTGCACCTCGCCGCGCTGGCGAACCAGATCTTCCCGCGCGGCGTGCTCAACGTGGTCACCGGCGAGGGACCCTCGGCCGGCGCCGCACTCGTCGCCCACCCGGGCATCGACATCATCTCGCTCACCGGCGACTCGGCCACCGGCAGGCAGGTCGCGCGCTCGGCGGCCCAGACGCTCAAGCGGGTACACCTGGAACTCGGTGGCAAGGCGCCCGCGGTGGTGCTCGACGACGCCGATCCGGCCCAGGTCGCCGCGGCGCTACGGGAGGGTGGCTTCTGGAACGCCGGGCAGGACTGCAGCGCCGCGGCGCGGGTACTGGTCACCGCCGGCGGGTACGACCGGATGCTGGCGGAGTTGGTACCCGCGGTCGCATCGCTGCGGGTGGGCGACCCGACCGACCCGGGCACCGAGATGGGTCCGCTGGCCTACGCCGGCCACCGGGACCGGGTGCAGGGTTTCCTGGATCGCGCCCGGGCGGCGGGTGCCACCCTGCTCACCGGTGGCGGCGCACCGGGCCCGGCCGGGTCGGCCGGGTTCTTCCTCCAACCGACCATTGTGTCCAATGTGGACCAGCGCAGCGAGATCGTGCAGCGCGAGGTCTTCGGGCCGGTGGTCACGGTACAACGCGTGCCGGACGACGAGGCGGCGTACAGGCTCGCCAACGACGTGCGCTACGGGCTGGGCGCATCGGTGTTCACCCGGGATGTCGGGCGGGCGATGGAGGCGGCCCGGCGGCTCCGCTTCGGTACGGTCTGGATCAACGACCACGGCCCGGTCACCCCGGAGATGCCGTGGGGCGGGCTCAAAGAGTCCGGGTACGGCAAGGAACGCTCCATCTACTCGCTGGAAGACTTCACCGAAATCAAGCACGTAATGATCAAGTTGCCTGGCTAGGTGGGCAGCACTGCTAGGCCTCACCACGGAGGAGAATCCCGTGCGCACTCTGCGATCTGTCGCGGCGATATCGATAGCCGCCATTCCGCTCCTGGTCGCCGCGGCGTGCGGCACGCCGTCGGCGCCACCGAGCAACAACACCGCCGCCTCCGCCGGCTCGGCGGCGACCGCGAAGTCAGCCGCCGACCTGGGCGGCATGGACAAGCTGGTGGCCGCGGCCAAGAAGGAGGGCACGCTGAACGTCATCGCGTTGCCGCCGGACTGGGCGAACTACGGCGCCATCATCGACGCGTTCAAGACGAAGTACGGCCTGACGGTCAACTCCGCCCAGCCCGATGCGAACAGCCAGGACGAGATCAATGCCGCGAACCAGTTGAAGGGACAGGACCGGGCGCCGGACGTGTTCGACCTGGGAAGCAACGTGGCGCTCGCCAACACCAGCCTCTTCGCGCCCTACCAGGTCGCGCCGTGGAACGACATCCCGAGCAACCTCAAGGACCCCACCGGCCTGTGGTACAGCGACTACACCGGCTACATGTCGATCGGGTACGACGCGGCGAAGGTACCGGCGCCGACCTCCGTCGCCGACCTGCTGAAGCCGGCGTACAAAGGCAAGGTGGCGCTCAACGGTGACCCGACCCAAGCGTCGGCGGGTTTCCACGGCGTGATGATGGCCTCGGTCGCCAACGGCGGCTCGGCCGACGACATCTCGCCGGGCGTCAATTTCTTCAAGCAACTCAAGGCGGCTGGTAACCTGCTCCCGGTCGACCCGACCCCGGCGACGATCGCCTCCGGCCAGACACCGGTCGTCATCGACTGGGACTACCTCAACGTGGCACAGACCGTTGCGCTGAAGGGGAAGAAGGACTGGAAGGTGGTCATTCCGGCGAACGCGGTCGTGGGCGCGTACTACATCCAGGCCATCAACAAGGACGCGCCACACCCGGCAGCGGCCCGGCTGTGGGAGGAGTACCTCTACTCGGCCGAGGGGCAGAACGGGTGGCTGAAGGGGTACGCCCGCCCGGTGCTCGCCGACGCCATGACCAAGGCCGGCACCATCGACCAGTCCGCGCTCTCCGCACTGCCACCCGCCAACGGGACGCCGGTGGTACTCACCCAGGATCAGCTGAAGAAGGGCCAGGACTACCTGACGGCCAACTGGGCCAAGGCGGTTGGCTAGCGTTGACTTCCGCCCAGGCACAGCCGGCCGGCTCCGCGACAACCACCCGC
>JAFMQQ010000163.1 GCA_017354595.1 Micromonosporaceae bacterium | reverse complement strand
CCAGCAGATCACCCAGGCCTGGAACGCCTCGGTCAGCCAGAGCGGCACCCAGGTCACCGCGACCGACCTCGGCTGGAATGCCACTCTGGGCAGCGCGGAGTGGGGATTCATCGGCAGCTTCGCGTCAAGCAACGGTGTGCCGAACGCCTTCGCCCTCAACGGCGTACCCTGCTCCACCGCCTGATACCGAACAGGCTCCGGCCGGCTCGGGCGCCAGGCACCCGCACGTTCTCAGACCGCTCGAACTTCGGCGAGCCGCTTGGCTGCGTACTCGTCGTCCCAGCAGATGGCGGCTTCCCACGCGGCCGACGCCTGCGCGGCGATGTCGTACGCGCCGTCGTCGAGGCCGGCGGCATTGTCGGGCAGCACGAGGTCCAAGTCGGGTACGTCAACGTGCGACTCATCCCAGTCGATCAGCGCGACCCGATCCGCGGTCATGCGCACATTGCCAAGGTTGTTGGAGTCGCCATGGACAACGCATGTCCGGCGCCCGGCGAGCCGCGCCCACGCTGCTCGGCATCGAGCAACGCCCTCGGGGGGCATCGCGCCGAGGTCGACCTTCGTCCCGGTCTCGGCGTGCAGGAGGTCGGTCGACGACTGCCAACCCGGGCGCTGCGGCCAGCCCGGCGTCAACCGATGCAGCTGGCGGAGCGTATCGGCCACGCGATGCCAGTCGGCCTGGGTCTTGGGCGGTCCGCCATCGACGTAGGTCATCACCACCAGACCGTCTACGAACAGCCGGCCGTCCGTAGTCGGGATCGGCACCGGCACGGTCAGACCTTCACGGTCGAGGTATTGGAGCAGCTCGGTCTCCCACGCGAGGTCCGCGTCGCTCCTGGTACCGAGACGACCGACCGCGAGGCGCCCGTTGACGCGCACACTCCACACATCGTTGGCGACTCCGCCAGCCAGCGGTTCGATGCGAACGGCGTCCTCACCCCACCGCACGAGTGGCTCCCATCCCACCGGCCACATCCTACGGTGTCGCAGCGAGACCCCGGCTGTTGTCCAGCTTGGACGATCAGGGGATGTCGTCGGGTGGGGTGATGTAGGTGCGGCAGGTGGTGGGGCTGGACCAGGCCCAGACGCCGGGTGCGATTTCGCGGTACCGCCAGCCGGCTTCGTGTTTCAGGCGGTGATGGTGGCGGCATAGGCAGCACAGATTGTCCTGTGTGGACTCTCCGCCGTGTTGCCAGTCGTGGCGGTGGTCGAGGTCGCAGCGGATGGCCGGCATCCGGCAGCCGGGTGCCCGGCAGGTTCTGTCGCGCAGCCGTACCGTGCGGGCCAGCTCGGCGCTCGGACGGCGGGTCGCACGGGTCGGCCTTGCGGCCCGACCACCGTGTATGTCCAGAGGTGCTGCCGGCTGCGCTCGGCCAGCTGTCGGGCGATGTCAGCGACCAGCGGGCCGTAGCCACCGAGCTCGCCCGGCGCGTCGGTGAGCCTCAGCAGGGTCTGCAGCGGGACGGTGACCTCGACCCGGGCGTCCACGCTGTTACCGGTGTGGGTGCCGTCCAGCAGGTCGAGCATGGGTATCGGCGCGCAGTTGGTCCATGGTTCTGCCATCGCCAGCGTTCTTGGCCGCCCGGGCAAGCTGGTCGATACGAGCGGCGGCAGCCTGGGCCCGCTGGGCCGGCAGGCCGGACCCGAGCAGCGTTGCGGCGCCATCCGACTCCGGGTAGCACACCAGCCGCCGGGTCGAGACCGCCAACTCCTGCCGCATCTTCGCCGCGTCGGGGTCGACGCGGATGACCAGCCGGCGCAGCCGCGCCCGCAACTCGCCGGTGGTCAGCCCGGGCGCCACCGGCAGGATCTCGGCCACCACCCGGCGGGCAGTCTCCGGATCCAGCCCGGCGGTCAGGTCCGCGATCACCCGTACCCGCGGCAGATCCAGCTGCCCGCCGACCAGCGCCGCGTGCAGCTGCGGCAGCCGGCCGGTCACATCCACCGCCAACCCGACCTGCTGCTCGGCGGCGCACCGGGTCCAATGCAAGGCGAAGCTGATCTCATCGACGGCGAACTCCGGGTTATCCCCAGAGTCGGCGAGCGCGGCGATGTCGGCCAGCATCTCGCCCTGCACATGAGCCAACAACCGAGCCCGGGCACACGCCAATGCGACCTGTGCAGCCGGATCCAGCGCGTCACGGTCCACAGTAGACAACAACGCGGCCAGCTCTGGACCCGGAGCCAGATGCTCCAGATCCTCCATCAGCCGGGCTACGTCATACACGTGTTCGAGTATAGTCGACCACGCCTCCGTTGTCTGTCCTTCATGGACGATGACGGGCAACGGGCCTTCTTGGCAGAATTCCTCCATGTCCAGCAGGCCGGAGACCGATGCACGGCTGGCGCGGTATCGGCAGACTCTGCTTGAGATGCACGAGCATCGGGTGGAGAATCGCGGTTCGCCCAGGCGCTGGAACCGCCTTGTGCATCGGCTCCAGCGGCTACACCTCGTGCTGCGTGAGGACGCTCGAGGGCGTGCGGGCATTACCCAGATGGTCCATGACGACGTACCGACGGTTCGGCAATGGGCCGCCACACACGCGCTCTTCTGGGACGAAGCCGTGGCACGCGCCGAGCTTGAGCGTGAGGCCGCACTGCCTTCGAGCATTTTCGAATTCGAAGCCAAGCTCATCCTGCGTGAATATGACGCTGGACGCTTGAACACGACCTGGAAGGCCAAGTAGCCGCGGTGGGTTATGTTGCGGCGTGGCTTCAGTCGTGATCGTCAAGCTGCTCGCGGTCTTCGCGGTGATCGCGCTCGGCTGGGGCGCCGGTAGGGCGGGCGTACTCGGGCCGGAAGGTGGCCGTACCCTCTCCGCCGCCGCCTTCGGGCTGTTCACCCCGGCCCTGCTGTTCCGTACCACCGCAAGCCTCGCCGTAGCGGATCTGCCGTGGCGTACCCTCGCCGCCTACTACCTGCCGACCCTGGTGCTACTGCTCGGGGTGTACACGTGGCAACGGCTGCGACACCCGGTGCCACCCGCCGCGCCGGCGATCCGGGCGCTGTCGCTCACCTTCGGCAACACGGTGCAGTTGGGCATCGCGGTCGCCACCGCAATCTTCGGCAGCGCCGGCCTGGCCATCCATATCACCATCGCCAGCCTCCAGTCGATCGCCCTGCTGGTACCGGCCACGGCATTGGTGGAGCTGGACCTCTCGCGCGGCCGGGGGCCGGAACCGGGGCGCTTGCGCCTGCTGCGCGTGGTGGCCGGTACCGCGCGGCGTACCCTCATCCATCCGGTCGTCCTGCCGGTGCTGCTCGGGCTGGCCTACCACGCGACCGGACTGCCGATCCCCGGACCGGTCGACAGCGTACTTGTGGTGCTGGGCCAGGCCGTGGTGCCGGTCAGCCTGGTCGCCATCGGGCTGACCCTGCAGCAGTACGGCATCAAAAGCGCACTGGGTCAGGCCGTCGCGCTGTCGGCGGGCAAGCTGGTGCTGCAGCCGGCGCTGGTACTCGCCCTGGCGTACTGGGGGTTCGGGCTGCGCGGCCTGCCGCTGACGATCGCGGTGCTCGCCGCGGCCCTGCCGATCGGGTCCAATGTGCTGCTCTTCGCCCAGCGGTACGGCGTGCAGCAGGCCGAGGCGACCGCGGCGATCGTCGCATCGACGAGTGCCTTCCTGGTCACCGGCACGCTGTGGTTGCTGCTGCTGTCACACCTGAGCTGACTCAAACCTGGGCGGCCGACCGCTCCCGGGTGCCGGCCCGGGTGAACGTGATCCCCTTGCCGTCCAGCCGGCCGTACCGCATCAGCAGGATGTCCCGCGGATAGTTCTGGTACATCCGCCAGGGCGCCGAGCGTCCCTGCCGCGGCATCCGGTCGACACCACGCCGGACGTACCCGGACGCCAGGTCGATGATGGGGGCGGTGGGTAGCGACGGGTCCGGTGGCACCGGGGTGCAGATCTGGTACCCACCGCGGCGCATGTGGTTGAGCAGCCGGCAGACATAGCCGCTGACCAGATCGCAGCGCAGCGTCCAGGACGCGTTGGTGTACCCGACGGCGAACGCGAAGTTGGGCACGCCGGAGAGCATCATCCCCTTGTATGCCACCGTCTTCGCAACGTCCACATCGGACCCGTCGACGCGCAGCGAGAGGCCGCCGACCGACAGCAGGTTCAGTCCGGTCGCGGTCACGATGATGTCGGCCGGCAGGTCGGTGCCGGAGGCCAGCCGGATGCCGTGCTCGGTGAAGGTCTCGATCTGGTCGGTCACCACGGAGGCGCTCCCGTCCCGGATCGCGGCGAACAGGTCGCCGTCGGGTATGAAGCACATCCGCTGGTCCCACGGGCCGTACCCGGGCGCGAAGTGCACATCCACCGGGTACCCGGCGGGCAGCTGCTCCACCGCGCCGCGGCGCAGCATCCGCTTCACCATCGCCGGCCGGCGCCGGCTCAGCTGGAACAGCAGCATGGCGGCGAGCACGTTCTTCCACCGCACGATCTGGTACGCGCGGCGCGGCAACCGGCGACGCAGCCACTCCGCCCGCGGGTCTACCGAGGGCAGCGAGAGCACATAGCTCGGCGAGCGCTGCAGCATCGTCACCTGCGCGGCGCGTTGTGCCATCGCCGGTACCACGGTCACCGCGGTGGCACCGCTGCCGATCACCACCACCCGCTTGCCGGTGTAGTCGAGCTGCTCCGGCCAGTGCTGCGGGTGCACGATCGGACCGGTGAACCGCTGCGCGCCCGGGAACTCGGGCGTGTATCCCTGGTCGTAGCGGTAGTAGCCGGTGCAGGCGTACAGGAAGTCGCAGGTGAACCGGACCGGCTTGTCGGTGTCGGTCCGCCGCGCCTCGACCGTCCACTGTGCGTCTACTGTGGACCACTCGGCGCTCACCACCTTGTGCTGGAACCGGATCTGCTCCACCACGCCACGCTCGACCGCGGTGTCCCGGACGTATTCGCGGATCGACTCACCATCGGCGATCGCCCTGGCGTCTTTCCACGGCCGGAAGGCGTACCCGAGGGTGTACATGTCCGAGTCGGAGCGCACGCCCGGGTACCGGAACAGGTCCCAGGTGCCGCCGATGGCGTCCCGTGCCTCCAGGATCGCGTAGCTGCGGTCGGGGCAGCGCTCCTGCAGCAGGCAGGCAGCGCCGATGCCGGAGAGGCCGGCCCCGATGATCAGGACATTCACGTGCTCGACGGGCATGCTTGGACGGTATCAGCGGAACAGCGCGACGGCGATACCGATCACCAGCAGCGCCGCCAGGGCGACCGCGAAGGCGAGTACCAGGTGCCGGCCGCCGCTCACGTGGTCCACAGTGGACTCGCCGGGCTCGGGCTCGGCCGGCAGGTCGCGTACCACCTCGGCGAGGTCGGCCTGGGTACGGCTGGCCAGCGCGCGATCGACCCGCTCGGTGAATTCGTCGAGGCTCAACCGGCCGGCCGTGGTGTGCCGCTGCAGCGCCGCGACGATCCGCTCGCGGTCGGCGTGCGAGGCGCGCATTTCATACCCTGACATCCCGGCCCCCTCGGACCGCGATCCTACTACCGCGCAGGGGACGCGGCCCCGCGTCGATTGCGGTACCGTCCCGCCATGGCGAACACATCCGGCAATGGTCTGCTGATCATCGAGCGGATCCTGCGTGACCGTGGCGGCATCTGGCGCCAGATCAGCGAAGAACGCGACCTGAAGGCGCTCACCGTGCAGTTGCTGGTCAGTTCGGCGGTCAGCCTGGCCGCCTATGGCCTGGTGCTCGGCTCCTCGCGCAGCTTCTACCAGGCGCTCTCGTCGATGGTGAAGCTGCCGCTGCTCTTCCTCGCCACGCTGGCGATCTGCCTGCCCACGCTGTACCTGTTCAACCTGGTCTTCGGTGCCCGGCTGACCATGGCGCAGGCGGTCGCATTGATCATGGTCTCGATCACGGTGACCTCGGTGCTCACCCTCGCGTTCGCGCCGATCAGTCTCTTCTTCCTCATCACCGCGCAGAGCTACGAGTTCTTCAAGCTGCTCAATGTGGCGATCCTGATGCTCACCGCCATCGTCGGGCTGCGCTTCCTCACCACCGGCATGCGCGCCCTGAACGAGCACGGCATCGCGAAACAACTCGCGCAGGTACCCGTCGAGCTGCCGGAAGCAGCGCCCGAACGCGAACCCGTGCCCGTGGCCGTACCCGCAGGTGGAGTGGGCGCGGCCGTGGCGGCCACGGTCCCGGCCGCCACCGTCGCGCTGCCGGTCGCCCCGCCGATCGCCAACGGCACGACACCACCGGTCCCAGCGCCGGCCCTGGTTCCGATCTGGCCGAGCGCCAAGCCGGCGCCGCAACCCGCCCGCGGTCCGCACTCGACCAGCATGACGCTGCTGTACATCTGGATCCTGCTCTTCGGCTTCGTCGGTACCCAGCTCGCCTGGACGCTGCGCCCGTTCTTCGGTGACCCCGGAAGGCCGTTCTCCCTCTTCCGGCACATCAGCGGCACCTTCTACAGCGACATCCTGCGCAGCATCGCCCACCTGTTCAGCTGAGCCGAGGCCGCGATGCGGTTCCACTACGTATTCCAGGCGCGGGACTACGATGCCGCGGTCCGGTTCTACGGCACCGGCCTCGGCTTGCCGGTGATCGATTCATGGGACCGGGGGTCGGACAAGGGGACCATGTTCCGCGCCGCCGGTGGTGTGGTCGAGGTGGTCTCCGACTCGCTCGGGCTGCGCGGCCCGGACGGGCGCGGAATCGCCATCCAGGTACCGGATGTCGACGCGGTGTACCAGTCTGTGCTGGACGCGGGTTTGACCGTCGAGCAGCCGCCCGGACCGCGGCCGTGGGGTACGAAGGAGTTCATCCTGCTGGATCCCGACCGGCACGCGGTCACGTTCTTCGAGACCCCCGCGGAGAGCAAACATCCGCAAACCTAGATATGTGGCCGGGCCGGCGTGGCTCCTGGGGCGGGCGGGGGATGACCGGCCAGGGGCCGGCCGGCCCGACCCCAACCAGGGCACCCGCACCGATCGGCACCCTGACGAAGCAAAAGGCTAGCCGCAGTCACCACACGGCGACAGAGCAGC
>JAFMQQ010000162.1 GCA_017354595.1 Micromonosporaceae bacterium | reverse complement strand
GGCAGTACCCGACCGCGCGCGTGGAGCAGTGCCGCGGCGTGGTCGAGTGCGGCGACCGGGTCGCCGTACAGCTCCATCAGGCCGCACAGCACCAGGTTGCCCACGGCGTGCCCGGCGAGCGGGTCGGCGCCGTCGAACCGGTGCTGGAACAGGCGCGCGGTACCGGCGGAGAGCTCATCCTCACCGGCCAGCGCGGCGAGGGCCTGGCGCAGGTCCCCCGGCGGAACCATGTTCCGATCGGCGCGCAGCCGGCCGCTGGAGCCGCCGTCATCGCCGACCGTGACCACGGCGGTGATATCGAGCCCCGGTATCCGCCGCAACGCCCGCAGCAGCGCGGCGAGCCCGTGCCCGCCGCCGAACGCGACAACCTTCACGGCCGGCTCCCGCCCGGCGCCGCCTGGCCCCGCGAGAGGTTCGCGCCCGGCCGGCGCGGACGGGCTCACTCCCGCCCCAGGTCCCGGTGCAGCGCGGTGGCGACCACCCGCTGATCCTGCAGCCGGCGGCTGAGTTCCTCGGCGATGGCGACGCTGCGGTGCTTGCCGCCGGTGCAACCGACCGCGACGGTGAGGTACCGCTTGCCCTCCCGCTCGAAGCCGGGTGCGGTGGCGTTGATCAGCCGGGCGTACGTCTCGATGAAGCTCGCCGCGCCGTGCTGGCCGAGCACGTACCGGCTCACCTCCGGCTCCAGTCCGCTGTGGTCGCGCAACTCCGGGATCCAGTACGGGTTGGGCAGGAACCGGGCGTCGAGCACGAAGTCCGAGTCGGGCGGCAGACCGTACTTGAAGCCGAAGGACAGGACGGTGACCCGTAGCCGGCGGGCGTCCTCGCCACCGAAGAGTTCCTCCACCCGATTGCGGAGCTGGTTGACATTCAAGTGACTCGTGTCGATCAGTACGTCGGCCTCGTCCCGGGCCTGCTGCAGCAGCGCCCGCTCGGCGGCGATACCGTCCGCGAGCCGGCCGCCGGCCTGCAGCGGGTGTGCCCGGCGTACGCTCTCGAAGCGCCGGATGAGCACATCATTGTCGGCGTCGAGGAAGACCACCCGGGGGTGGAAACCGCGCTCCTTCAACGCCTTCACGGCACCGGAGAGATCGGTGGAGAAGGCGCGGCTGCGCACGTCGAGCACCATCGCGGTCCGCCTGGCCGCGCCGCCGGCCTGGCTGGCCAGCTCGGCCATGTCGAGCATCAGCGCCTGCGGCAGGTTGTCCACGACGTAGTAGCCGACGTTCTCCAGGGCTCGCGCGACCGTGCTGCGACCGCCACCGGAGACGCCAGTGATGATCACCAGGTCACTCTCGGCGCGGTCCGGCAGGTGCTGCGGGGCGATCACGTCCTTGGCGGTGCCGCCCAGCGCGCCGGCTCCGCCGGTACCGCCAGCGAGTCCGGCGCCGGCGTCAATCGCCTCGCCGGTGCGGGTCTGCGTCTCCTCGTCCACGCTACTTTCCCCCTCGCGGGGTAATCCTAGGGCGATCCATCGGCGGGCTGCTCGCCAGCGCTCTCCCCCTGGCTCGGGCGGATCTGTCCGGCCTGCGCCTCCGGTTGCTGCTCCCGCGGTGGGCGCAGCGCCGCGATGATCGCCGCGGCGGTGCGCGGTCCGATGCCCGGGACCGTCGCGATCTCGGCCGGTTCCGCCGCCGCCAGCCGCTTCACCGAGCCGAACCGGGCCAGCAGCGCCTTGCGACGCGCCTCCCCCAACCCCGGTACCGCGTCCAGTGCCGAGGTGGTCATCCGCTTCGAGCGCCGCTGCCGGTGGTACGTGATGGCGAACCGGTGTGCCTCGTCCCGTACCCGCTGCAGCAGGTAGAGCCCCTCGGAGGCGCGCGGCAGGATCACCGGGAAAGCGTCGCCGGGCAGCCACACCTCCTCCAGCCGCTTCGCCAGCCCGCACAGCGCCACCTCGGTGATGCCCAGGTCGGCCAGGACCGCCGCGGCCGCGTTCACCTGCGGCTCGCCGCCGTCGACCACGACCAGCTGCGGCGGGTAGGCGAACTTGCGCGGCTTGCCGGTCTCCGGATCCACCACCGGGCCCTCGCCGATCTCGGCGGCCGCCTCCAGGTATCGGGTGAACCGGCGGCGCAGCACCTCCGACAGCGCCGACAGGTCGTCACTTGCGCCACGTACCGCGAACCGGCGGTACTCGCTCTTGCGCGGCAGCCCGTCCTCGAAGACCACCATGCTGGCGACCACATCGGTGCCCTGGATCTGCGAGACGTCGTAGCACTCGATGCGCAGCGGTGCCTGGCCCATCCCCAGCGCCTCGGAGATCTCATCCAGCGCCTTGCTCCGGGTGGTCAGGTCGCCGGCCCGGCGCAGCTTGTGCTGGGCCAGCGCCTGCGCCGCGTTCTGTGCCACGGTATCCATCAGCGCCTTCTTGTCGCCGCGCTGCGGTACCCGCATGGTGACCCGGCTGCCCCGGTGCTGGGCGAGCCAGTCGGTCAGCGCCTCGGCATCCAGCGGCAGCGCCGGTACCAGCAGCTCCCTCGGCACGTCGCTCTCGCCGGTCTCGGCGCCGTAGACCTGGGTGCAGAAGTGGTGCACAAGGTCCTCTGTGGACAGATCCTCGGTCTTCTCCACCACCCAGCCGCGCTGGCCCCGGATCCGGCCGCCGCGCACGTGGAACACCTGTACCGCCGCCTCCAACGGATCCTCGGCGAAGGCGACCACGTCGGCGTCGGTACCGTCGCCGAAGACCACCGCCTGCTTCTCCATCGCCCGGCGCAGCGCCGCCAGGTCGTCCCGCAGCCGGGCCGCCCGCTCGAACTCCAGCTCGGCGGAGGCGGCCTGCATCTCCCGCTCCAGCCGGCGCACCATCGTGTCGGTGGAGCCGGCCATGAAGTCGCAGAAGTCCTCAACGATGGCCCGGTGCTCGCCGGCGCCGACCCGGCCGACGCACGGGGCCGAGCACTTGCCGATGTAGCCGAGCAGGCACGGCCGGCCGATCTGGCCGGCCCGCTTGAACACCCCGGCCGAGCAGGTGCGCGCCGGGAAGACCCGCAGCAGCAGGTCGAGCGTCTCGCGGATCGCCCAGGCGTGGGAGTAGGGCCCGAAGTAGCGCACTCCCCTGCGCTTGGCGCCGCGCATCACCTGCAGCCGCGGGTACTCCTCGTCAAGGGTGACGGCGAGGTAGGGGTAGGACTTGTCGTCCCGGTACTTCACGTTGAACCGCGGGTCGTACTCCTTGATCCAGGTGTACTCCTGCTGCAGCGCCTCGACCTCGGTGCCGACGGTGATCCAGTCCACGCTCGCCGCGGTGGTGACCATCTGCTGGGTGCGCACATGCAGCGACCAGGGATCGGCGAAGTAGGAGTTGAGCCGGCTGCGCAGGCTCTTCGCCTTGCCGACATAGATGACCCGGCCGGTCGGGTCGCGGAACCGGTAAACTCCCGGCGCGTCCGGAACCGTGCCGGGGGCCGGCCGGTAGGTGGACGGGTCAGGCACGGGGCAAAGCCTAGTCCGGACCTGCGACACCCACCCCTGGGTCGGTCAGCGCCGGGTCGTCGCCGCCTTCTTCGCCGGCATGCTCCTGGCGGCCGCCTTGCGGGCCGGCGCCTTGCGGCCGTTTGCCTTGGCACCGCTGGCCCTGCCGCTCTTCGCGCCCACCGCGCCGGCGAGGCCGAGTGTCCGGCGCAGGAAGTCGCCGGTGTGGCTCTCCGGCGTCCCGGCCATCTCCTCGGGCGTCCCGGTCGCGATCACCATGCCGCCCTTGTGCCCGCCCTCCGGACCCATGTCGATGACCCAGTCCGCGGTCTTGATCACGTCGAGGTTGTGCTCGATGACGATCACGGTGTTGCCCTTGTCGACCAGCCCCTCGAGGACCAGCAGCAGCTTGCGGATGTCTTCGAAGTGCAGGCCGGTGGTGGGCTCGTCCAACACATAGACGGTACGGCCGGTGGAGCGCTTCTGCAGTTCGCTGGCGAGCTTCACGCGCTGCGCCTCGCCACCGGAGAGCGTCGGTGCCGGCTGGCCCAGCCGGACGTAGCCGAGGCCCACATCGACGAGGGTCTTGAGATGCCGGTGGATCGCCGGGATCGGCTCGAAGAAGCCGGCCGCCTCCTCGATCGGCATGTCCAGCACCTCGGCGATGGTACGTCCCTTGTAGTGCACCTCGAGCGTCTCGCGGTTGTACCGCGCGCCCTTGCACTCGTCGCACGGCACGTATACGTCCGGAAGGAAGTTCATCTCGATCTTCTTGGTACCGTCGCCGGCGCACTCCTCGCACCGGCCGCCCTTGACGTTGAACGAGAACCGGCCCGGACCGTACCCGCGCACCTTCGCCTCGGTCGTCTCGGTGAACAGCCGGCGGATGTGGTCGAAGACGCCGGTGTAGGTCGCCGGGTTGGAGCGCGGTGTGCGCCCGATCGGCGACTGGTCGACTCCGACCACCTTGTCCACGTGGTGCAGGCCGGTCACCCGGGTGTGCCGGCCCGGTACCAGCTTGGCGCCGTTGACCTGGTTGGCGAGTACCGCGTAGAGAATGTCATTGACCAATGTGGACTTACCGGAGCCGGAGACGCCGGTGACCGCGATGAACTGGCCGAGCGGGAAGGCGACGGTGAGGTTCTTCAGGTTGTGTTCCCGGGCCCCATGCACCACCAGCTGCCGGTCCGGGGTGCGCGGCCGGCGGATCTGTGGTGTCGGGATGGACCGGCGGCCGGAGAGGTAGGCGCCGGTGATCGACGTCTTGCTCGCCAGCAGCCCGTCCACTGGTCCACTGTGGACGATGTGGCCGCCGTGCTCACCGGCGCCCGGCCCGATGTCCACGATCCAGTCCGCGGTGCGGATCGTGTCCTCGTCGTGCTCGACCACGATCAGCGTGTTGCCCAGCCGCTTGAGCCGCAGCAGCGTCTCGATCAGCCGGTGGTTGTCCCGCTGGTGCAGCCCGATGCTCGGCTCGTCCAGGACGTAGAGCACACCGACCAGGCCGGAGCCGATCTGGGTGGCGAGCCGGATCCGCTGTGCCTCGCCGCCGGAGAGGGTGCCGGCGGCCCGGTCCAGGGAGAGGTAGTCCAGCCCCACGTCGACCATGAACTGCAGCCGGGCATTGATTTCCTTGAGTACCCGCTCGGCGATCATCTTCTGCCGGTCGGTCAACTCCAGCACCGCGAGCATCTCCGCGCAGTCCCCGATGGACAGCGCGCAGACCTCGGCGATGTTGTGCCCGCCCAGGGTGACCGCCAGGATCTCCGGCTTGAGCCGGGTGCCGCCGCAGGTCCCGCACGGGATGTCCCGCATGTAGCCCTCGTACTTGTCGCGGGACCAGTCCGACTCGGTGTCCGCGTGCCGCCGCTCGACCCACTGCACCACGCCCTCGAAGCCGGCATAGTACGAGCGCTCCCGGCCGTACTTGTTGCGGTAGCGCACATGTACCTGGTCCTCGGCGCCGTACAGGATCGCCTTCTGCGCCCGGTTCGACAGCGCCCGCCACGGCGTGTCGATGTCGAAGCCCTCGTCCTGGCCGAGCGCCTCGAGCAGCCGGAGGAAGTATTCCAACGTGGTCCCACCGGACCACGGCTGGATCGCGCCCTCGCGCAGGGTGCGCTCCGGGTCGGGGATCACCAGATCCGGGTCGACCTCCTTCTTGGTACCCAGGCCGGTGCAGTCGGGGCAGGCGCCGTAGGGCGCGTTGAACGAGAACGAGCGCGGTTCGAGCGCGGCGAAGGAGAGGTCGTCGTAGGTGCAGGCGAGGTGCTCGGAGAAGGTGCGCTGCCGGTGCTCGTCATCCTCGGGCAGGTCGATGAAGTCGAGCAGTACGATCCCGCCGGCGATCTTCAGCGCCGTCTCCACCGAGTCGGTGAGTCGCTGCTTCGCGCCCGCCTTCACGGTGAGCCGGTCGACCACCACCTCGATGGTGTGCTTCTCCTGCTTCTTCAGCTTCGGCGGCTCGGTCAGCGGGTGTACCACGCCATCCACCCGTACCCGGGCGAAGCCCTTGGCCTGCAGGTCGGCGAAGAGGTCGACGTATTCGCCCTTGCGGCCACGGATCACCGGGGCGAGTACCTGGAACCGGGCGCCCTCCTCCATCGCCAGTACCCGGTCCACGATCTGCTGTGGGGTCTGCCGGCTGATCGGCCGCCCGCACTTCGGGCAGTGCGGCTCGCCGACCCGGGCGAAGAGCAGCCGGAGGTAGTCGTAGACCTCGGTGATGGTGCCCACGGTCGACCGCGGGTTGCGGGAGGTTGACTTCTGGTCGATGGACACGGCCGGGGACAACCCCTCGATGAAGTCCACGTCGGGCTTGTCCATCTGGCCGAGGAACTGGCGCGCGTAGCTGGACAGCGACTCCACGTATCGCCGCTGCCCCTCGGCGAAGATGGTGTCGAAGGCGAGGCTGGACTTGCCCGAGCCGGAGAGGCCGGTGAAGACGATCATCGCATCGCGCGGCAGGTCCAGGTTGACGTCGCGCAGGTTGTGCTCGCGTGCTCCACGGATGATCAGTCTGTCGGCCACTATCCGCCCACTCCCATAGCTCCCACGGGTTGATGCCGGCTCCACCCACCCCGCCGGCAAAGACCCACATCCAAGGCATGCCGGCGCCACTCTAGCCAGACCGTGTGACATTTTCCCGCGAGCCTCGCGAGATTGGCAGGACCCGCAAGCCTAGCTCGCCCGTGCGGCTCGTGCCCGCTCCCGGCTCAACGGGGGGTACGGCGAGCCGGGCGCCGGGTCCGCCAGTCCACCTCGCGGTGCAGTTTCAGCCAGCTCTGGTACCGGCGCATCGGCAGCTCGCCCGCCGAAAGCGCCGCCCGGATCGCGCAGCCCGGCTCCTGCCGGTGCTGGCAGTCGTGGAACCGGCATGCCGTGGCGAGCTGGGCGATCTCGGCGAAGACCCGATCCAGCCCGGCCGAGCCGCCGCCCGTACTTGGTGCCGGCTCCACCCACCCCGCCGGCGAAATCAGGCCGACCTCGCGCAGGCCCGGCGTGTCCAGTACCGCGCCGCCGCCCGGCAGTGGCACCAGGGATCGGTACGTGGTGGTGTGCCGGCCCCGCCCGTCCGCCCGCCGCCGTTGCGT
>JAFMQQ010000711.1 GCA_017354595.1 Micromonosporaceae bacterium | reverse complement strand
GCGGGCGCACCGAGGGCGGACCCACCGAGGGCGGTCGCACCGAGGGCGGCGCCACCGGCGGCGGGCGCACCGACGGCGGACCCACCGAGCGCGACCTGACCGACGGCGGCCTGGCTGAGGGTGGCCCGGCCGATCTCACCATCTATCCGACCGATCCGCGCGAGGATCTCCGGGTGCTCGCCGCCCCGCAGCGCATCGTGCTGAAGGGACAAGTCGTTCGCTGAGCCGCAACCCGGCCATCTACACTGTCGGCTCATGGCACGCGTGCTGACTCCCCGGGCGGAGGACTTTCCCCGCTGGTACCAGGATCTGGTGGCCAAGGCCGAACTGGCCGACAACGGGCCGGTGCGCGGCACCATGGTGATCCGACCGACCGGCTGGGCGATCTGGGAGCGGATACAGTCCGAAATGGACAGCCGGATCAAGGCGTGCGGTGCGCAGAACGCCTACTTCCCACTGTTCATCCCGGAGGCGTACCTGCGCCGCGAGGCCGAGCACGTGGAGGGCTTCTCGCCCGAACTGGCCGTGGTCACCCACGCCGGCGGCAAGCAGCTCGCCGAGCCGATCATCGTCCGCCCCACCAGCGAGACGGTCATCGGTGAATACATGGCCAAGTGGATCGACTCGTACCGGGACCTGCCGCTGCTGCTCAACCAGTGGGCCAACGTGGTGCGCTGGGAGCTGCGGCCGCGGCTGTTCCTGCGCACCTCCGAGTTCCTCTGGCAGGAGGGGCACACCGCGCACGCCACCGAGGCGGATGCCCGCGCCTACGCGCGGCGGATCCTGCACGAGGCGTACGAGGACCTGATGGTCCAGGTGCTCGCGATGCCGGTACTGGTTGGCCTGAAGACCAACGCCGAGCGGTTCGCCGGCGCCACCCGGACCTACACCCTGGAAGCGATGATGGGCGATGGCAAGGCGCTGCAGATGGGCACCTCGCACGAGCTCGGCCAGAACTTCGCCCGCGCCTTCGACATCACCTACTCCTCGGCCAGCGGCGCGGTGGAGCACGCCTGGACCACCTCGTGGGGGTCCTCCACTCGGATGCTCGGCGGGCTGATCATGTGCCACGGCGACGACGGCGGGCTGCGGCTGCCGCCCGGGCTGGCGCCGACACAGGCGTTGGTGAGCATCGTGAAGGAAGGCCCGGGGGTGGCCGAGGCCGCCGCGGCGTTGCGCTCCGAGCTCGATGCTTCTGGGGTACGGGTCGGCCTCGACGACCGGGTGGATACGCCGTTCGGGCGCCGGGCGGTGGATGCCGAGCTGAAGGGCTACCCGGTGCGGCTCGAGCTGGGTCCCCGCGATGTGGCGGCGGGCAACGCGGTGCTGGTACGCCGCCTCGACGGCTCGAAGACGCCCACCCCGCTGGCTCGGGTGGCGAGCGAGGTGCAGGCGGCGCTGCAGGCCGACCAGAAGGCGCTCTATGACGAGGCGTTGGCCCGGCGGCTGGAGAACACCGCGGATGTGTCTACTGTGGACGAAGCGGTGGCCGCGGCAGCCACCGGCTGGGCCCGGCTGCCGTGGTCGGTGGTGGGTCTGGAGGGTGAGGCCCGGGCGAACGCCGAGGGTGTCACGGTACGGTGCCTGGTCCGGGCGGATGGGAGCGTACCCGAGTCGGTGGACGAGCCCGACCTGGTCGCGTACCTCGGCCGGTCGTACTAGCGCCGACAGGCCGCTGGCGCGCTATACGCGCGCAACTTCCCTGGCCCCGATTCGTCTGCGGCTGGCCGGTCTGGCACAATTGCTCGTTGGTATCCGGCGCGGCCCTGGCGCCCTCTAACCCCGGGGCACGCTGCCAGTCCAGCCAGCGCTCACCGGCATCCTCCTCACGATGCCGCGCGGCGTCGGCATCACACACACAGGAGCGAGCACACAGTGGCGGTAAAGATCCGGCTGCTGCGGATGGGTAAGATCCGCAACCCGCAGTACCGCATCGTGGTGGCCGATTCGCGGACCAAGCGCGACGGTCGGGCGATCGAGTACATCGGGGTGTACCAGCCCAAGGAGGAGCCCTCGCTGATTCAGGTGGACTCCGACCGGGCGCAGCACTGGCTCTCGGTCGGCGCACAGCCGAGCGAGCCGGTGCGGCGGATCCTCGAGAAGACCGGCGACTGGCAGAAGTTCAAGGGCCTGCCCGCCCCGGAGCCGCTGAAGGTGGCGCCGGCACGGGTCGACCGGAAGGCGGTGTACGAGGCCGAGGCGAAGGCCGCCGCCGGCGTCGAGGAGCCAGCCGCCGCCCCGGCAAAGGCGACTGCCAAGGCCACCAAGTCGGCCCGGAAGGCGACCAAGGCGGCGAAGGCCGCCGAGGCTCCCGCCGCCGAGGCTCCGGCCGAGCAGACCACCAGCGAGGAGTCGGCGGGTGCCGGCGACGGCGCGCAAGCCTGACGCCGCGCTGCGGCCGGCCCTGGAGCATCTGGTCAAGGGGATCGTCGACCATCCCGACGAGGTACGGGTCCGGATGGTCGACGGTCGCCGCGGGCAGCGGCTC
>JAFMQQ010000161.1 GCA_017354595.1 Micromonosporaceae bacterium | reverse complement strand
CCATCACCCACTGGAAACCGACCGGGTGGCATTCGGCGAAGTTAGATCCCTCGATGACGATGCAGTCGGCGTGCTGCAGGTCCTGCATGAAGGTGGTGGCACCGCCGCGCCCGAAGGAGGTACCCAGACCGACCACTGTGGAGCTGTGGCAGACCCGGGCCTGGTTCTCCACCTGCACCACCCCGAGCGCGGTGAACAGCTTCTTGATCAGGTAGTTCTCCTCATTGTCCAATGTGGCCCCACCGAGGCTGGCGATACCCATGGTGCGGTTGGTACAGGCGCCGTCCAACTCCTGCTGCCAGGTCTCCCGCCGGGTGGCCAGTACCCGGTCGGCGACCATCTCCATCGCGGTATCCAGATCCAGCGATTGCCAGTCGGCGGTGTACGGCGCCCGGTACAGCACCCGGTCGGCCCGGTCGGGTGCGGTGGTCAGCTGCAGCGAGGCGGCGCCCTTGGGGCACAGCCGGCCGCGGCTGATCGGCGAGTCGGGGTCGCCCTCGATCTGCACCACCGCGCCGTTGCTGACATACACGTTCTGCGCGCAGCCCACGCCGCAGTACGGGCAGATGGACTTGACCACCCGGTCGGCGGATGCGGTGCGGGGGACCAGCGAGGCGCTGCCCGCGGACTTCGCCGCGGCGCCGCGCCCGGTCCGGTCGGTACCGGTCAGCTGGCGCCAGACCGGCCAGGGGAGTCGTTTGGCGGACACTGCTCCGCGCTACCCGCCCGCAGCGCGCGTGAAACCACCTCGGGGCGAGGCTGCCGGGGGCGAGGCTGCCGGCTCAGGACCAGAGCCGTTGGCTGGCCAGCTCCGCGCCCTGGGCCAGGGCTTCGAGTTTGGCCCAGGCGAGTTGCGGGTGCACCCGGCCGCCGAGGCCGCAGTCGGTACCGGCGATCACGTTCTCCCGGCCGACGCCCTCGGCGAAGCGGACGATCCGGTCGGCGACCACCTCCGGGTGTTCGACCAGGTTGGTGGCGTGGCTGACCACACCCGGCACGATCACCTTCCCGTCCGGGAGCTTGACCTCCCGCCACACCCGCCACTCGTGCTCGTGCCGCACGTTGCCCGCCTCGAAGAGGTAGGTGCCGGCGTTGATTTTCAGCATCACATCCACGATGTCCTTCATCGGCAGGTCTGTCACATGTGGACCGTGCCAGCTGCCCCAGCAGAGATGGAACCGGATCCGCTCGGTGGGCAGGTCGCGGATGGCGTGGTTGAGCGCCTCGACGCGTACCATGGTGAACCGCTGGTAATCCGCCACGCTGGGTGCCGGGTTGATCTGATCCCAGTTCTCCGCGATGCACGGGTCATCCAGCTGCAGCATCAGTCCAGAGTCGACGATCGCCTTGTACTCCTCGCGCAGCACATCGGCCGCCGCCCAGATGAACTCCTCCTCGGTCGCGTAGTGCTCGTTGAGGAAGCGGGCGCAACTGCCGGGCGCGACCGCGTTGAGGAAGCCGTCCTCGACGCCGGCGGCCGCCAACGCCGCCTTGGCGTTGGCGATGTCCCGCGCCACGGCCGCCTGGCCGACGTAGCGCAACGGGCGCCGGCAGACCGGGAAGGTCGGCGGCAGCTTGCCCACGGTGATGCCGGAGTCCGGGTCGGCGTACGCCTCGGCGAACTGCACCCGGTCGCGCCGGTTGCCCATGCTGGTCAGGGTCAGCCGGCCCGGCTCGGGACCCGGTGGGGTCGCCTCGAAGAGGCCGCGCGTGGTGAGTTCCAGGCCGTCGAGGCGCTCGAAGATGTACGACCACCATGCTCCATAGTGGACAGCCGATGGCATCGCGTGGCCGTACTCTCCGTCATTGGGGATGTCGACCCCGACCTCCACCTGGCGGCGTACCACGTCCTGCACGCCCTGGCGCAGTTTCTCCTCAAGCACCTTCGGGTCGATGTCGACCCCGGCGACGATCCGTTGCTGGTTCAGCTCGATCAGGTCGGGCGGGCGGGGCAGGCTGCCGGCGTGGCTGGTCAGGATGCGCTCGGTGCTGCGTTTCATCGACCATCCTCCACAGTGGGAACGTCCCCCGGTCATGCTCGTCCCATCGATACGTCATGACAAGGTTGTTCGGCCCCCTGAGTCAGCTATCCAGCAGATCGGCGACCCGGACCGGTACCTTCAGCACCGAGAGGTCACCCGTGTCGCTGATGTGCCGGGCGGCGGTGACCATGGCATTGACCGCCACCCAGGTCAGCCCGCCGCCGACGCTGATCCGCCGGGCGCCGGCCGCGGCGATGACGCCGACCGTGAGGTCGGGCACGGCCAGTACGTTGACCGGCCGGTCGAGTGCCGTGCAGACGGCGCGGATCTGGTCGAGCGTGCCGAGGCCGGGTGCGTAGAGTACGTCCGCGCCGGCCTCCTGATAGGCGTGCAGCCGCGCGATCGTGTCGTCCAGGTCGGGGTTGCCGTGCAGGAAGTTCTCCGCCCGGCCGGTCAGGGTGAACGGGAAGTCAAGCCGGCGCGCGGCCTGGGCCGCGGCCGCGATCCGCTCGGCGGCCACCCCGATCGGGTAGATGCCGCCGTCATCCCGGTCGTAGTCCTCGATGGAGCCACCGACCGCGCCGGCCTCGGCGACCCGCGCGATGGCGAGCGCGGCCTGCTCCGGCCGCGGCCCGTACCCGTTCTCCAGGTCGACCGAGACGGGCAGGTTCGTCGCGGCGGTCAGCCTCCGTACGTGCTCGACGACGTCGTGCAGGTTCGCGCCGCCGTCCCGCCGGCCGAGGGTGAACGCGAAGCCGGAGCTGGTGGTGGCGAGCGCCTTGAAGCCGAGCGATTCGAGTACCTTCGCCGACCCGGCGTCCCAGGGATTGGGAATGAGGAACACGCTCTCCTCGTGCAGTGCCCGGAACGCCTGTGCCTTCTCCAGCTGTGTCGTCATATGGTGGGACTCTAGTGGTCGCCGGTCGGTCGCTGCGCCGGCGAGGCGGCGCAGACAGGGTCAACCTGCGAGGGTGGAACCGGCGGCGTAGAGGCCGAGTGCGATGACCGCACCGGTGAGCAGGTAGGTGACCGCGCGGCGCAGGCCGCGCATGCGCATCGCCGGCGGCAGCGCGTGCCGCTCCAGCACCAGCAGGAAGCCGAGTACCAGCGGCAGCAGGCAGGCGTTCATCACCTCCACGTCGACCGAGAGGTGGACCAGGTCCGGTGCGACCAGTACCAGTCCGGCACCGGCGGCGGTACCGGCGACCGCCAGTGCGTAGAAGCCGGCCGCGTGGCGGGGGGTGTCGTTGAGGCTGTGCCGCCAACCCAGAACCTCGGCCATGCCCCAGGCGCCGGCGACGCAGACCACCAGCGCCGCGACCGTGGCCGCGCCGAGCATGCCGATCCCGAACAGCAGCGCCGCCGTTGTGCGGCCGAGGAACGGGGTCAGGCCGCTGGCGATGTCGCCGACACTGGCCAGGCTGGCGCCCGGGTTCGCCGCGCCGATCGTCGCCGCGGTGGCGACCAGGACCGCGATCATCACCAGCTGGGTGAGTACCGCGCCGAGCGCGGTATCCAGCCGGGCCGACCGCAGCGCGCGGCGTTCGGCGGCCGCGGCCGGCCGCCCGGGTACCGGCTGCAGCGTGCGGCGCTTGTCGATGACCGCGCCCTGTTGATAGAAGACCATCCATGGCATGATGACGGCGCCCGCGTTCGCGGCCAGCAGCATGACGAAGTCGTTGCGCGGCAGGATCGGGTGAGCCAGGCCGTGCAGCGCCGCCCCGCCCGACGGGTGGGCCAGCGCAGCCGCCGGGATGAACAGCAGCTCCAGCGCGCCGATCGCCACCCCGACCACCTCCACCCGCCGGTACCGGCCGGTGAGTACGAGCACCGGCAGCGCCACCGCCGGCAGCCCGACCGCCACCGGGCGCGGTACCCCGGCCAGCGCCCCGACCCCGGCCAGTCCGGCGAACTCGGTGACCAGCGCGCCGACGCAGGCGACGAAGAGGGTACCGGCCGACAGCAGCGCCCAGCCCAGGCCGAACCGGTCGCGGATCAGCGCGGCGTGTCCCTTCCCGGTACCCAGGCCGAGCCGGGCGGTGATCTCCTGCACCAGGTACAGCACGGGTATCAGGGCCAGTTGCCACAGCGCCAGGCGGTACCCGTACCGGGCGCCGGACTGCGCCGCGGTCACCACGCTGCCGGCGTCGGTATCGGCGAGCATCACCATCAGCCCAGGGCCGCACAGCACCGCGAGGCCGGCCAGCCAGGCTCTGCGGGCAGGCCGTGCCGCCGGCGCGACGGTGCCGGCCGGGCGCGCGATCTCGTCAAGCACAGCCTTACCTAATCCGGGTCGGCCGATCCGGCCCAGGGAACAGCGGCCCACGATCGCGGGCCGACCGGTACTGGCACTGACCCCTGACGAACATGATCTGGTGCGGCGGGGTGGCGCCGGGTAGCGTGCGTCCGTGAAAGCGCTCTCTCGGCCCCGGTCGCCCCGATGGCCCGGTCCGAGGCAGAGCCGTGGCCGCATCCGAGAAGGAAGGTGGCAGATGCTATCCGTCCATGTCCCAGCCCGCGGCGTGCGCAGTCGCTGGCTTGTCGCCGGCGCCGCAATCCTGCTGGCCGCCGGGCTCAGCGCGCTGCCGACCAGCGCCGCCGGCGCAGCAACCCCCGACGCTCTCGCCAGCCTCGGTCCCAATGTGAAGGTTTTCGATCCGTCGATGCCGCAGAGTGAGATCCAGGCGGCCGTCGACGCCGTCGCCGCCCAGCAGGTCAACGACGAGATGGGTACCAACCGGTACGCGCTGCTGTTCAAGCCCGGCAGCTACGGCAGCGCCGCGCATCCGCTCATCTTCCAGGTCGGGTACTACACCGAGGTCGCCGGCCTCGGGCTGTCCCCGAGCGATGTCACCATCAACGGGCACATCGACGTGTACAACCGGTGCTTCGCTGATGGCGACTGCAATGCGCTGGGCAACTTCTGGCGGTCGCTGTCCGACCTGACCATCAACGTGGTCGGTACCGGGCTGGACGGCTGCCGTGCCTCGGCTGACTTCTGGGCCGTTTCACAGGCCTCATCCATGCGCCGGGTGCACATCACCGGCGGTGGGCTCAGCTTCATGGACTACTGCACCGCCGGGAGTCAGTTCTCCAGTGGTGGCTTCATGGCCGACTCGGTGGCCGGCGACATCACCAACGGGTCGCAGCAACAGTTCCTGGTCCGCGACGGCAGCATCGGCTCGTGGTCCAACGGGGTGTGGAACCAGGTCTTCAGCGGGGTGACGGGTGCGCCGGCCCAGTCCTTCCCGGACCCGCCGTACACCAACCTGCCGACCACGGCGGTCAGCAAGGAACGGCCATTCCTGTACCTCGACGGATCCGGCGGGTACCGGGTCTTCGTGCCGGACGTGCGGCGAAACGCCGCCGGACCGTCCTGGGTGGACGGTCCCACGCCGGGGCACTCCATCCCGCTGTCCGACTTCTACCTGGCCACACCGGCCGATTCGATCCAGGCCATCAACAACGCTTTGGCGATGGGGAAGAACCTGCTGCTGACACCCGGTGTGTACAATGTGGACAGATCGATCGAGATCAAGCGAGCGGACACCATCGTGCTCGGCCTCGGCCTACCGACGCTCACCGCGGTGGGCGGGGCGACCCCGTTGAAGGTCGCCGACGTCAAGGGTGTCGACATCGCCGGCCTGACGGTCGACGCGGGCACGGCCAACTCGCCGGTGCTGGTACAGGTCGGCACCCGCAACGGCAACAGCGGCGAGGGTGTCAAGCAGGTCGACCCGGCCGACCCGACCGTGCTGCACGATGTCTTCTTCCGGGTCGGCGGGCCGCACGTCGGCAAGGCGACGCTCACCCTGGAAGTCAACAGTGACTACGTGATCCTCGATGACATCTGGGCCTGGCGGGCCGACCACGGTGTCGCCGGCTCGGTCGGCTGGGACGTCAACACGGCCGACACCGGACTGGTAGTCAACGGGAACAACGTGACCGCGCTGGGCCTGTTCGTGGAGCACTACCAGAAGTACAACGTGATCTGGAACGGCGAGCAAGGCACCACCATCTTCTTCCAGAACGAGCTGCCGTACGACCCGCCGAACCAGGCGGCCTGGCAGCATGACGGCGTGCTGGGCTGGGCGGCGTACAAGGTGGCGCCGGCGGTACGCACCCACGAGCTGTGGGGTGGTGGCAGCTATGTCTTCACGAATGTCGACCCGTCGATCCATGCGGCGCACGGGTTCGAGGTACCGGATACGCCAGGGGTACGCCTGCATGACGTGCTCACGGTGAACCTGTCCGCCGGCACGATCGACCATGTCGTCAACGACACCGGCGCACCGGTCAACAACGACGCGATCGGGGTGCCGAGCTACCTGGTCAGTTACCCGTAACCGGCCGATCGCGCACCCGCCCGGCCCGCGGCCACCACGGTTGCGGGCCGGGCGCCTTCAGTGGGACCGGTATGCATCCGACCGGTGCTCGACAGCTGTCACGATGACGACGGACTTCTTCTCATCGATCTCGTACAGAATGCGGTAGGTGCCGCGGCGGGCCGACCAGGTGCCATCGTAGGGCGGCAGAAGCAGCGGCTTGCCGACCAGAGTCGGCTTCTCGACCAGGATGCCGGTGATGAACTCGTATGCCGCCGTGGCCACCTTCTCCGGCAGCCGGAGTGCCAGCGCCCGTGCGGCCGGGCGGGTTATCAGCAATCTGTATCTCCGAACCTCGCCGGAGCCACTCACCGGCGGGTGCCGCTGCGGTGCCGCCGCCTGGCCATGAGCTGCTCGAGGTCGTCGGCGTCGAGCAGCTCGCCGGTCTCGACCGCGCGGCGCGACTCAGCGAGCTGGCGCATCGCTGCCGGGCTGGAGAGCACGTCGATGGTCTCTTCCAGTGCCTCCAGGTCGTGGGGGGAGATGAGGACGGCGACCGGGAACCCGTGCCGGGTGATCTCGACCCGTACATGGGTGCGGTCCACCTCGTCGACCAGCTCGGAGAGGCGGTTGCGAGCCTCCGTGAACGGGAGAATAGTCACGCCAGAAGTTTAGCCAACAACTGGCGTGAAGTAAAGGCAGAACGCGC
>JAFMQQ010000710.1 GCA_017354595.1 Micromonosporaceae bacterium | reverse complement strand
CGGTTGATCTCGTCGGCGAGCAGCAGGTTGGTGAAGACCGGACCGGCGCGGAAGGTGAAGTCGTGGCTGCGCTGGTCGTACAGGAACGAGCCGGTCACGTCGGCCGGCAACAGGTCGGGAGTGAACTGCAGCCGGCGGAACTCGATCCCGAGCGCCTGCGCGAAGCTGCGTGCGGTCAGCGTCTTGCCCAGGCCGGGCAGGTCCTCGAGCAGCACGTGGCCGCCGGCGAGCACGCCGGCGAGTACCAGCTCCAGCGGTTCCCGCTTGCCGACCACGACCGTACCCACCTGGTCGAGTACGGCCTGGCCGAGCCGGCCCACCTCCTGTGGGTTCACACTTCCTCCATCTGCTTGACCAGCGCGGCGAACTCGCGCGGTGTGGGTGGCCGGCTCGCCGGCCCGCTCACGATTGTCCACAGTGGATCCCCAAGCAGGGCGCGCGCCCGGTCCGGGTCGGCGGCCCGGGACACCCCGTGCCGCAGCCGGAGCCGCTCGTCGATCAGCTCCACCAGGCGGGGCTGGACGGTACGCGAGAACTGGTTCGGGTCCCGCTGCATCCGCAGCCAGGACAGCCGGGTATCCCAGCGGGTGACGGCGAGGTGCAGCCCGTCCCGCGGCGTCCATTCACCGAGGTCCACCCGCGGCCCGACCGGACCGCGTTCCACGCCCGCGCGCAACAGTGTGGCGGGCAGCTGGCTGGCCGGCAGCCAGCGCAGCGTCCGGCGCAGGCCCTGTGCGGCCAGCAGCACCGCGAAGACGAGCGCGTCCGGGAACGCCCAGCCGACCAGCCGGTTGAAGACATGGATGGCGAGGGTACCCAGGCCCGCGTACAGCACCAGCTTCGCGACCGTCCAGAGTGGACTGCGCGACCTGCGCCGGACCGGGCGCCGGTCCTCGCCCGGCTCATCGTCCCCATAGGACAGAAGTTCATCGAGCATGCTCACGGCACGTACTCCAGCGGGCCGGATCGGGAGTGGGTCAGCTCGTCGCGCAGCTGGCGCAGGGCTGAGCGGGCCGCCTCACGCATCCCGGTATCCACCGTGTGCGTCGCGTAGCGGGCCAGCCGGTACACGTCGGCCAGCCGGTACAGCACCGCGGCGCTGACCTGGTGCGCGCCCAGCAGGCGGACCACCAGGTCGGTCGGGCTGTCACCCGGCTGCCGTGGCGTACCCGCGGCGGCCGCCGCCTGCTCCAGCCGTACCCAGCAGGCGATCACCGCGCGGCGCGGGTCGCTGTCATCGTCGTCCAGGTCGGCGAGGCCAGCGTCGACCGCGGCGATGACCTCCTCCCGGCGTACCGGCCGCGCCTCCGGTACCCGCGCCTCGACCAACAACCGGCCGCGCCGGTTGGCGAAGCCGCTGCGCAGCAGGAAGAAGATCAGCACGCCGACGATCGCCAGGACGACCACACCACAGACGATGCCGAGCAGGGTGCCCAACCAGCCGAGCTGGATCGGCTGCTGTACCGCGCCGGCCGACAGGTGCGGCGCGCCGGGCGCGGTGAACGGGCTCTCGCGCTGGAGATTCCCGCGGTCGGGCGTGTGTACGGCGACCGGCACCCGGGTGACCTGGGGCGCGGAGAGCGCGGCAGCCAGCGCGGCAACGGCGAGCAGGGCGGCCACCGCGGCCAGCGGCCACAGACGGCGCAATCCGCCGAACGCGTGGCCTTCCGGGCCACGCAGCCCGGCTCGGGCGTGGCCTTCCGGGCCACGCAGCCCGGCTTGGGCGTGGCCTTCCGGGCCACGCAGCCCGGCTTGGGCGTGGCCTTCCGGGCCACGCTGTGCGCTGCTCACAGGTCTTCCCAGCGGTCGGTGTCAGGCCAGCCCGGCGAGTTGCTTTGCGCGAGCGAAGATATCGTCCAGCATTGCCGCAGTCAGCTTGCCGGTAAAGGTGTTCTGCTGACTCACGTGGTAGCAGCCGAGGAGGGCGGGCAGGTTCGGCTCGGCCACCAGCGCGCCGTGCCCGAAACTCGGGCGTGGCACCGGCGCGCGGTGCCCGTACACAGACAGTAGCGTCGGCCACCACGATGCCCAGGCGAAAGCTCCGAGCGCGACCACGACGCGCAGCGTTGGTCTGATCAGTTCCACCTCGCGCTGCAGCCACGGCGCGCAGGTGTCCCGCTCGGCCGGCGTGGGTTTGTTCTGCGGTGGGGCGCAGCGCACCGCAGCGAAGATCCGTACGCCGCGCAGCGCCAGCCCGTCCTCGCGGCTGACGCTGGTCGGTTGGTTGGCCAGGCCGGCCCGGTACAGCGCCGCGAACAGCACGTCACCCGAGCGGTCCCCGGTGAAGATCCGGCCGGTACGGTTGCCGCCGTGTGCCGCCGGCGCCAGGCCGAGAATGCCGAGCGCGGCATCGGAGACGCCGAACCCGGGCACCGGCCGGGCCCAGTAGTCCCAGTCGCGGTATGCCGCCCGGCGGGTGGAGGCGACCTCCTCCCGCCAGGCGACCAACCGTGGACACGCCCGGCACCGGCTCACCTCGGCGTCGAGCG
>JAFMQQ010000709.1 GCA_017354595.1 Micromonosporaceae bacterium | reverse complement strand
GAGGGTCCAGCGGCGGGGAGGAGCAAGCATGACGACCGGGCTGGGTGAACCGTTGGCGAAGGCGCTGCTCGTCGACGACCGGCGGGACAACCTGATCGCCCTCGAGGCGATCCTGCAGGGGTTGCCGGTGGAGCCGGTGGCGGTACAGAGCGGCGAGGCGGCGCTCAAGCAGTTGCTCATCGGCGACTTCGCCGTCATCCTGCTGGACGCGCAGATGCCGGAGATGGACGGCTTCGAGACGGCCAACCACATCAAGCAACGGGAGCGGACCCGGCACGTACCGATCATCTTCCTCACCGCGGCCGACCGGGACGCGCAACTGGCTCTGCGCGGCTACGCCGCCGGCGCGGTCGACTACCTGACCAAGCCCTTCGACCCGTGGGTTCTGCGCGCCAAGGTCTCCATATTCGTCGATCTGTGGACCAAGTCGCGGCAGATGGACTCGCAGGCCGAGACGGTGCGCAACTACCGGCGCCTGGTCGCGGCGGTGGATGACGCGCTGCCGCTGCTGCGCTCCGGCGGGTCGGTGGAGGAGGCGGTGGAGTTACTGGAGCGGGCCCGGGCGCGAAGCGTCGCCAGCCCGCCACTGGCGACCGGTCCGGTGGTCACCGGTTCAGCGGTGGTCAGTGGATCATCAGTGCCGGGCGCAGGCCGGTGATGTCGAGCACGCGCATGAGGAACTCGGCGACATTCGTCAGCACCAGGCAACTCTGCGCGAGCGCCGCGCGCCGGGAGAGGACGACCAGGGTGCCGAGGCCCTGTGAGTCGCAGAAGGTGACATCGGCCATGTCCAGCACCAACCTGGGGGGCGGATCGATGAGCAGATTGGTGACCACGGCGGAGAGTTGGCCAGCGGTGGAGAGGTCGACCTCGCCGGCGAGTACCAGGACGATCTCGCCAGGCGTCCGACGAACCGTGATGGTCAGCTCCGGCCGTTCCACCTTGACAGCCTAACCGCGGCGCGCGCCTATCGCCGCCGGCCGATGCACGCCCGGCACGGCACGCCGAGCCGGGATGTGCACCCCTGGGAGTACGCCGCGGCCGGGATGCCTGGCTGGATCCGGCCGCTGACCCAACGTGGCGGTACCGCGCCCCCGGTAGGGCGCCCTCCAGCGGGGATTGCGATACTGGCGGAGCTGTGAACGACGTTGAACCCGCGGTCACCGGCGGGTACCCCGCCGACGCGACCGCATCGCAGGCACTCTTCGACCGCGCCCGAGCCGTGGTGCCGGGCGGGGTCAACTCGCCCGTCCGCGCCTTCCGCGCAGTCGGCGGTACACCCCGGTTCATGGTGCGGGGCGCCGGCTGCTGGCTGTACGACGCCGATGGGCGGCGCTACGTCGACCTGGTCTGCTCCTGGGGGCCACTGATCTTCGGCCACGCCCATCCGGCCGTGGTCGAGGCGGTGGCCGCCGCGGCCGGCGCCGGTACCAGCTTCGGTACGCCGACGCCGGGCGAGGTGGAGCTGGCCGAGGAGCTGGTCGCCCGTACCGCGGCCGAACAGGTGCGCCTGGTCAACTCCGGCACCGAGGCGACCATGTCCGCGATCCGGCTGGCCCGCGGGTACACCGGCCGGACGAAGATCGTGAAGTTCGCCGGCTGCTACCACGGGCACGTCGACGCGCTGCTCGCGGCGGCAGGATCCGGCGTGGCGACGCTGAGCAACCTGGGGCCTCGGCGGGAGGTGGTGCCTCGGCCAAGCCTGCCGGACACTCCCGGGGTCACCGGTGCCACCACCGCCGAGACGATCGTGCTGCCGTACAACGAACTGGCCGCGGTACAGGAGGCCTTCGCCGCGGACGGCGGGGCGATCGCGGCAGTGATCACCGAGGCGGCGGCCGGGAACATGGGCGTGATAGCGCCGGAGCCCGGCTTCAACGCGGGCCTGGCCGAGCTGGCCCACCGGTACGGTGCCCTGCTCATCGTGGACGAGGTGATGACCGGGTTCCGGGTCTCCCGCTCCGGGTGGCAGGGGCTGGAGCCGGTCGACGCCGACCTGTGGACCTTCGGCAAGGTGATGGGCGGCGGGCTGCCGGCGGCGGCGTTCGGCGGGCGGGCCGGGATCATGGGGCGGCTCGCCCCGGCCGGGCCGGTCTACCAGGCGGGTACGCTCTCCGGCAACCCGCTGGCTTGCGCGGCCGGGCTGGCTCAGCTGCGGCTGGCGACCGCCGAGGTGTACGCGACCCTGGACAGTACGGCGGCTACCGTGGCGAAGCTGGCGACCGACGCGCTGTCCGCGGCCGGCGTACCGCACCGGCTGTCCACCGCCGGCAACATGTTCTCCATCTTCTTCACCGGCGAGCCGGTCCGCGACTATGACGGCGCCCGCCGCCAGGACACCGCGGCATACGCGGCGTTCTTCCAGGCGATGCTGTCGGCCGGGGTATACCTGCCGCCGAGCGCCTTCGAGGCGTGGTTCTGCTCGACCGCGATCGACGGGGCGGCGCTGGAACAGATCGCGGCCGCGCTGCCCGGCGCGGCCCGGGCCGC
>JAFMQQ010000708.1 GCA_017354595.1 Micromonosporaceae bacterium | reverse complement strand
CGCCCTGCGCCGGACCCCGGCCCGGGCTGGCGCGGCACGGGGCCGGCCGCCGTCGTGCGCCTCGGCGAGCTGGGTGTCAACACCGCCACTGCCGGATCACCCTTCCCCGCATCCAGCTACCGTCTGCTCACGGTAGCCGAAGTGTCAAGCGGGCAACGCCGGCCCTCGGCGGCCCCGGCTCACCGCAGCGCCATCCGCGTCCGATGTGGACCGCACGGCGCAAGTTCGTCGGGTGCGGCGAGGCTGAACCTAGCGGGAGCCGAGATGGGCGAGCAGGTCCTGCCGGGTCAGTACGCCGCGCGGCTTCCCGTCCACCAGTACCAGCACCGCGTCCGAGTGCTCCAGCAGCGCCACCGCCTCGGCGACCGGCTGCCCACCGCCGACCACCGGCAGCGGCGGACCCAGGTGCCGCTCAATCATGTCGTGCAGGTGCGCCTGTCCACAGTAGAGCGCGTCGAGCAGCGCCCGTTCCGCGATCGAGCCGGCCACCTCGCCGGTCATCACCGGCGGCTCCGCCTTCAGCACCGGCAGCTGGGAGACGCCGTACTCGCGCATCACGTCGATCGCCTCGCGTACCGTCTCGGTCGGGTGCACGTGTACCAGCTCCGGCAGCAGCTGCCCCTTCTCGGCCAGCACATCGCCGACCGTGGCACCCGGTCCGTCCCGGGTATCCAGGAAGCCGTACCGGCCCATCCAGTCGTCATTGAAAATCTTCGACAGGTACCCGCGCCCGCCGTCCGGCAGCAACACCACCACGACCGCGTCCGGCCCGGCCGCCCGGGCCACCTCCAGCGCCGCCACCGCCGCCATCCCGCAGGAGCCGCCGACCAGCAGCCCCTCCTCGCGGGCCAGCCGCCGGGTCATCCCGAACGAGTCCTTGTCCGACACCTTCACGATCTCGTCGCAGACACTCCGGTCGTAGGTCTCCGGCCAGAAGTCCTCGCCCACCCCCTCGACCAGGTACGGGCGCCCGCTGCCACCGGAGTAGACCGAGCCCTCCGGGTCGGCGCCGACGATCCGCACCCGGCCACCGGAGACCTCCTTGAGGTACCTGCCGGCGCCGGAGATCGTGCCACCGGTACCGACGCCGGCGACGAAGTGCGTCACCCGACCGCTGGTCTGCTCCCACACCTCGGGTCCGGTGGTTTCGTAATGCGACACCGGGTTGTTCGGGTTGGTGTACTGGTTCGGCTTCCACGCGCCGGGGATGTCCCGGGCGAGCTGGTCGGAGACACGGTAGTAGGAGCGCGGGTCCTCCGGCGCGACCGCGGTCGGGCAGACCACCACCTCGGCCCCGTACGCGCGCAGCACGTCCTGCTTGTCCTGCGACACCTTGTCCGGGCAGACGAAGACGCAACGGTACCCGCGCAACTGCGCGACCAGCGCCAGTCCCACCCCGGTGTTGCCGGAGGTGGGTTCCACAATGGTGCCGCCCGGCCCGAGCAGACCAGCCTTCTCCGCCTGCTCCACCATCCGCAGCGCGATGCGGTCCTTGACGCTACCGCCCGGGTTGAAGTATTCGACCTTCGCCAGCACCAGCGCTGGGATGTTGGCCGTGACCGACCGCAGCCGTACCAGTGGCGTGTTGCCGATCAGCTCGACGACGCTGTCGTAGTAGCGCACACCGTCGAGGCTATCGCCTGACTGGATTGGCCTGGATCACCCTGGTCCGCTCCCGCTCCCAGAGCAGGAACCGCTCGGTCTCGGCGAGCACGGCGCCGGCCAGCCACACGGCCACGAACGCGTCATCGACCAGACCGAACCACAGCAGCACCGCCTCCGGTACCAGATCGACCGGGGAGACGATGTACGCGGCGGCGAGCACCATCGCTGCCAGTCGCGCCCTGCCGTCGTACCGTCCGGTCAGGGTGGCCCAGATCATCCGCGGTAGTGCCGCCAACCGCCGGCCAAGCGGCGGCCCGCCACGCGTACCCCTCATGATCGTCCAGAGCGTGCTGAACGCGGCCTTGCGCCCCAACCGCGGCATTTCGCACCCCCTTCGCCCAGACCTGCGTTCCATCCTGCCTCACGCTGCCAAGGCCCCGCCCGGGCAGGCGAGCTAACTTTGAATGTCAACATGCGCGGAGGAAAGGGATGACGCAGCTCGAATTGGCACGGGTGCGCCGCATCGCGATGGCGACCGTGTACGGCAGCACCGGGCTCGGCCTGGCCGGAGTCTTCGCGGCCGGCCTGCTGATCGGGCAGGCGCGGCTGGCGCGGCACACCATCCCCAAGGCCGAGGCGCCGCCACCGCGCTCCGACGGCCGGTACGGCGCCGAGTTCACCGGCGAGCCGATCCGGCTGGTAGTGCTCGGCGACTCCACCGCCGCCGGGTTGGGCGTCGACCGGCCGCGGGACACCCCGGCCGCGCTGCTCGCCGCCGGCCTGGCCGAGCGGCTGGACCGGCCGGTGCTGCTGCGCAACTTCGGCGTCTCCGGGGCCGAGTCGGCCGGCCTGGCGCCCCAGGTGGAGCTGGCGCTGGCCGCCGCGTGGC
>JAFMQQ010000707.1 GCA_017354595.1 Micromonosporaceae bacterium | reverse complement strand
TGCTGGTGCACGGCGGCGGCAGCGGCATCGGCACATTCGCCATCCAGTACGCAGTCGCGTTGGGTGCCCGCGTATTGACCACCGCCCGGGCACAGAAGCACCCCGAGCTGATCCGGCTCGGTGCACAGCTCGCCATCGACTACACCACCGAGCAGTTCGCCGAGACGGTCATGACGGCGACCGGTGGGCGGGGCGCGGACGTCATTCTCGACATCCAGGGCGCGGCGTACCTCGCCGCCAACCTGGCGGCGCTGGCGCGCGGCGGGCGGCTGGTGGTGATCGGCATGCAGGGCGGGCGTGCGGCCGAACTCAATCTGGGTCTGCTCGCGGCCAAGCGGGCGATGGTGGCGGCCACCCTGCTGCGGTCACGGCCGTTGGCGGAGAAGGTTCAGATCGTTGCCGGGGTACGGGATGAGGTGTGGCCGTTGATCGCCTCCGGCCGCGTCCGGCCGGTGATCGACCGGCGAGTACCGATGCCTGATGCGGCCGTGGCGCACGAGATCGTGGCCAGCAGCGAACACCTGGGCAAGGTGCTACTCGTCGCCCCCGCCGAGTAGGTAGTGCGGCCCGGGGCCGCGCGCGGCCAGCGCGTCCTGCGGGTTGGACAGCGCGCAGCGCTGCAACGAGAGGCAGCCACAGCCGATGCAGCTGGTCAGGTTGTCGCGCAACCGGCGCAGCAGGCCGATCTGCTCGTCCAGCCGGGAGCGCCACTGCGCGGAGAGGCGGGCCCAGTCGGCCCGGGTCGGCGTGCGGGACTCGGGTAGCGAGCGCAGCGCCGTGCCGATCTCTTCCAGGGGTACGCCCACCTGCGCGGCGACCCGGATGAACGCCACCCGGCGCAGCTCGGTGCGGTTGTACCGGCGCTGGTTGCCGCTGGTGCGGGTGGCGCGGATCAGCCCGAGGCGCTCGTAGTAGCGCAGCGCCGACGGGGCGACACCGCTGCGGGCCGCGAGCTCGCCGATGGTCAGCTGCTGATCCACGTCGATCGGAATCCCCGTTCCCCGGGACGGATCCGGCAAACCTGAGGCGAACTTGAGGTCCCAGGCTACCGCGCGCCATGGTCAGCCCACAGCCGGTCGTTGGTCGCGACAGCCTGGCGACCATCGGGTAAGGTCATGATCTGGCGGTCTGTGCGCATGCCCCTCCTCGTGGCATCGGGGATCACAGATGCCACGGAGCAGTTGGACCCCCTTGACGGGGCCGGACGAGAGGCGGAGGACGCGAACCGTATCCTTCTCCGGTAACAAGCGGCATCCTGTCCGGCAGCGCGTCAACAAATATGTGCGAGGAGGGATTTAGCGCATGGCTGAACTCACCGGCGATCAGCGGGTGCAGTCCGAGGTTCTGGAGGGTCTGGCCACGGCCGTCAACCACCGTCGGTGGTTTGTCGAGCTCGCCGTCCCGTATCTCGGTGACGATCCGATCGAGGTCGGCAGTGGGCTGGGCGACTACGCGATCGAGTGGGCCCCGCACTTCGGCCGGTTCACCGCCACCGAGGCGGACCCGGAGCGGCTGGTGAAGCTCAAGGAGCGGCTGCAGGGCGTGCCGTCAGTCACGGTGCGGGAACTGCTGCTGCCGTGCGAGGAGGTCGGCACGTTCAGTGGTGCCGTCTCGTACAACGTGCTGGAGCACATCGTCGACCACGTCGGCGCGCTGCGGAGCATGGCCAAGCTGCTTCGCCCCGGTGGAGCTGTGGTGCTGATCGTGCCGGCATTCCAGTTCGCGATGAGCCCGGCCGACATCGCGACCGGCCACGTGCGGCGGTACACGAAGAAGTCGATGCGCGCCGCGCTCACCGAGGCCGGCCTGGAGATCGAGAAAGTGCAGTACGTCAATGCGTTGGGCCTGCTCGGCTATTACATGGCGACGAGCGTCTTCCGGTTGATGCCGAAGGAAGGCGCGATGGTGAAGCTGTACGACCGGTTCGTGCTGCCGGTGACCAAGGCCGCGGAGCGAGTGGTACGGCCGCCGTTCGGCCAGTCGGTCTTCGTGGTCGCCCGCACCCCGGGGTAGCGGTTGTCCGCCGAGCTCGCCGTCGCTGAGCCGATCGGAGACGACGCCGGCCCGGGTACCGAGGCGCAGCAGACCCGGCACGGCCGGTGGTCCTGGCGCCGGATCCCCCGGGCCGACGCGGTCGCGGTCGTGCTCTACTTCGTAGGCACCATCTGGGTCATGTGGCACCTGCTCCCGCACCCCGGGCGGGTTGGGCAGCTTTACAACCTCGAGGACCACGCGTTCTTCCAGTTCGCGCTGGCGCATTCGGCGCGGGTGGTCAGCCACGGCGTCAACCCGTTCTTCACGGCGCAGATCAATGCGCCGGATGGCGTGAACATGATGGCCAACACGTCGATCTTCGGACTGGCCATCCCGCTCGCACCGGTCACGCTGTTGTTCGGCCCGGCCGTCTCGTACGCGGTGCTGATGGTCCTGGCGATGTTCTTCACCGCCTTCTCGTGGTACTACATGCTCTCCCGGCACCTGCTCGGGCGCGGCGCCG
>JAFMQQ010000706.1 GCA_017354595.1 Micromonosporaceae bacterium | reverse complement strand
CATCAGGTGAGCAAACCGGCCGCGTCCGGCTCCTGGCCGGAGCTCGGCGAGGCGGTGGGTCGGGCGGTCGTGGACGGTACCGCGGACCTGGGCATCGTGATGTGCTGGACCGGTACCGGCACCGCGATCGCCGCCAACAAGGTACCCGGGGTGCGGGCGGCGCTGGCCTGGGAGCCATGGATCGCCCGCGGTGCCCGGCTGTGGAACGACGCCAACGTCCTTGCGCTGAGCCTCAAGCGGCTCGCGCCGGATGTCGCGGTCGAGGTGGTGCAGGCCTTCCTCGAAGTTGAGACGCCCGACCCCGAGGAGGCGGCGAACATCGCCCGGCTCGGCGATATCGAGCGCCGCTAGTCTCCTGGGTCAGGTAAGCCGCCGGTACGGTCGGCTCTGCGCGGACAATACCCGCTCCCAGCCGCCCGAGCATCTACCACAGTGGACGGACGCGCGCGAGCCGCCGGCCGGGCAACTGGGCACCGGATCGGCCACCACGCACCATCCATGGCTGTCACTAAGAGTCAGCCGGAAAGCACGATCAGACGTTGACGGCCATTGCTACAAACAACAGCCGTGACGGTATGCAACAAGCGCCGCCCCGCCCGGGCGGGACGGCTGGCCTGCGCCCTCGGGACCGATCCGTAGGCCAGATCGCACACCCAAGGATCCACAGTGGATCCGAACATGCTCGACGGTGCCCGACGCCGCCGGGCGCAGCATGCACAATTCGCGCCAAGCCACCGGCTCCCCGGATGCCGGCGCTGGCGCGTGCCTTGATGACCGAACGACCTGACAGGGGGAGACAGCACATGACCATGCGCCACCAGAGTAACGAGGGATCCGGCAGCTACTACGGATCGTCCAGCCAGTACCCGGCACCGGGTACTTCGAGCACCGCGAGCCAGGGCCAGTGGCCGGTCGGGTACGAGCAGGGCGGCTACGGCCGGCAACCGGGCGGTGCCCCCGGCGACTACCCGGGCCAGCAGCAACCGGTCAAGCGGACAAACGGCTTCGCCATCGCCTCGCTGATCAGTGGGGTCCTTTGTGGATTCCCGCTCGGGCTCGGGCTCGGCATCGTGGGCCTGCTCCGCTCCGGCCGCACCGGCAGCGGCAAGGTGATGTCCTGGATCGGCATCGGCCTGTCGGTGGCTTGGATAGCGGTGGGTGCGGCAGTCGTGGCACCGGCCGTCGCCAAGGCCTCCGACCCGGGCTGTGTCGCCGCCAAGTCCACCATCAGCGACTGGCAGGACAACCCGCCGGACGACCCGGTGGCCGGCGCGCACCAGATCGCAGCCGATCTGCGAAGTGACGCCGCGAAGAGCAACAACGCAGGCGCCCGCGCGGCGATCAACAAGCTGGCTGGCGACTTCCAGAAGCTGGGCGACGACCTCCAGAAGACACTGAACGACCCGAGTGCGGTCCCCGATCCGGCGGCCCTTCAGCCACCGGCACTGGAAGCGGACGCGAGCGCCGTCGACGCCGCGTGCGGATCGGTCGGCTGAGGCAGGCTCTGCGCGCCAGCCGGTGCCCGATGCGTGGGTGACCCGCGTCGGGTACCGGCTGGTGGCGGTTCGCGACCTTGAACGCGGCAGCCGCACCCGGCCGGGCGCGGTACCCGATCGCCGCTAGGACAGTGCCGCCCGGGCGACCGGGAAGTTGAAGTACCGTCCGGTGAACGGGCCGGGGAACTCGAAGTGCCACCACTCGCCGGCAATGCCGGTGAAACCGGCGTCGCGCATGAGCCGGCGCAGCAGCAACCGGTTCGCGTGCGGCGCCCCGGTGATCCGACTGTCCATTGTGTGCGAACGCGGATCGAAGCAGTCGAAGCCGGTACCCATGTCGATGCTGTTGTCCGGGAAGCGGACACCCATCGGTGCGGTACACGGCACCAGCGGCTCACCCGGCCGGTACGGTCGTTGGCTCGGGGTCGGCACCGGCACCAGGGTCGCGTCGACGGTACTGCCGCTGCTGTGGTTGCTCCGGTGAGCCACGTACCCGTCGGCGAACACCCGGCCCTTGGGCTCGTCCGGGTAGAACTCCCGCTTCATCCGCTGGTCGCCGGTACCGGCCCAGGTGGCGAAGTCCTGGGTTGCCCGGGTGGGCCGGTAGCAGTCGTACACCTTCAGGCTGAAGCCCTGCGCCCTGGCCGCGACCTGCGCCCGGTGCAGGGCCTGCGCCGCCTGCCTGGTGAGCAGGCAGCGCGGCTCCAGGTAACCGGTCACCGGCCGGCCGGTGAAGTTGTGCGCGGTGGCGTACCGGATGTCCATGAGGATTGTCGGGTCCACATCGGACAGATCGACGAACCCTGGTGGAGCCGGTGTGTCGACGCCCGGTACCGCCGACGGGCCCGGCGGGGCGACCGGCCCCGAGCTGGTACCGCCGCCAGTGGGCGCCGGCATGGTGCTGGAGGCCGCGTGCGGCGCCGGTGTCCGGGTGCAGCCGGCGGCGAGTCCGGCCAGGATCGCGAGCCCGGCCAGGGCGACCCTCCCGCGGCCCGCCACAACGC
>JAFMQQ010000705.1 GCA_017354595.1 Micromonosporaceae bacterium | reverse complement strand
GGCATGGTGGTTCCGGTCACCCTGGACGAAACCACCCAGGCGGCGGTCGACGCCGCGCGCTCCACGTCTTCGGAGCAGGTGCTCGCGGTACCACGGGTGGATGGCGAGTACGGCTCCGTCGGCGTGATCGCCGTGATCGAGAAGGTCGGCCGGCTGCAGACCGGCGAACCAGCCGCGGTGGTACGCGGTGTCTCCCGCGCCAGGATCGGTTCCGGGGTACCCGGGCCGGGCGCGGCGCTGTGGGTCGAAGCGACCGAGCTGACCGAGCCGGTACCGGCGGGCCGGGCGCGGGAGCTGGCCCGCGAATACAAGGCACTGGTCGGCTCCGTGCTGCAACAGCGCGGCGCGTGGCAGGTCATCGACGCCGTCGAGCGGATGACCGATCTCGCCGAGCTGGCCGACTCGGCCGGGTACGCCCCGTGGCTGACCCTGGCGCAGAAGGTCGAACTGCTGGGCGCCCCCGACGTGACGGCCAGGCTGGAGAAGCTGGTCGGCTGGGTCAAGGCGTACCTGGCCGAGCAGGAGGTGGCCGAGCGGATCAGCACCGATGTGCGCGAGGGCCTGGAGAAATCGCAGCGGGAGTTCCTGCTGCGCCAGCAGTTGGCCGCGATCCGCAAGGAACTGGGCGAGGACGAGCCGGACGGCTCGGCCGACTACCGGTCCCGGGTCGAGGCGGCCGACCTGCCGACCCATGTCCGCGAGGCCGCCCTGCGCGAGGTAGGCAAGCTGGAGCGGGCCAGCGACGCGGCTCCCGAGGCGGGCTGGATCCGCACCTGGCTGGATACCGTACTCGAAATGCCGTGGACGACCCGTACCGACGACAACACCGACCTGGCCGCGGCGCGTGCCGTGCTGGATGCCGACCACGCCGGGCTGGCCGATGTGAAGGACCGGATCCTGGAGTACCTCGCGGTGCGCAACCGCCGCGCGGAACGCCACCTGGAGACGATCGGCGGGCGTGGTTCCGGCGCGGTGCTGGCCCTGGCCGGCCCGCCGGGTGTCGGCAAGACCAGCCTCGGCGAGTCGGTCGCCCGGGCGCTGGGCCGCAAGTTCGTCCGGGTCTCCCTGGGCGGTATCCGGGACGAGGCGGAGATCCGCGGGCACCGGCGCACGTACGTCGGCGCGCTGCCCGGCCGCATCGTCCGGGCGCTGCGCGAGGCGGGCTCGATGAATCCGGTGCTGCTGCTGGACGAGGTCGACAAGATCTCCGCCGGGTACGCCGGCGACCCGGCCGCGGCACTGCTCGAAGTGCTGGACCCGGCGCAGAACCACACCTTCCGCGACCACTACCTGGAGGTCGACCTGGACCTGTCGGACGTGCTCTTCCTGGCCACCGCGAACGTGGTCGACTCGATCCCCGGTCCGCTGCTGGACCGGATGGAGCTGGTCAGCCTGGACGGGTACACCGAGCAGGAGAAGGTCGCCATCGCCCGGGATCACCTGTGGCCGCGCCAGGTTTCGCGGGCCGGCCTGACGGCGGAGGAGGTCACCATCTCCGACGCCGCGCTCGCCGAGATCGCCGCCGAACACACCCGCGAGGCGGGGGTACGCCAACTGGAGCGCGCTCTGGCGAAGATCCTGCGCAAGGTGGCGGTCAAACTGTCTACTTCGGACGGTCCGGTCGCCATCGACCGGGCGGAGCTGGCGGGGTACCTCGGCCGGCCACGGTTCACCCCGGAGTCGGCGGAGCGCACCGCGGTACCCGGTGTGGCGACCGGCCTGGCCGTCACCGGAGCCGGCGGCGAGGTGCTGTTCATCGAGGCGACCGCGATGGAGGGCGAGCCGGGGCTGACCCTGACCGGCCAGCTGGGCGACGTGATGAAGGAGTCGGCGCAGATTGCGCTCTCCTACCTGCGTTCGCACGGCAAGCGGCTGGGCCTGGACCCGAACACCCTTGCCGGACACCGGATCCACCTGCACGTGCCGGCGGGTGCGGTACCCAAGGACGGGCCGAGCGCCGGCATCACCATGGTGACCGCGCTCGCCTCGCTCGCCTCGGGCCGTACCGTCAACCCGAAGCTGGGCATGACCGGTGAGGTGACGCTCGCCGGGCGGGTACTGCCGATCGGCGGGGTGAAGCAGAAGCTGCTCGCCGCGCACCGGGCGGGGCTGACCGAGGTGGCGATACCGAAGCGCAACGAGCCGGACCTGGACGAGGTACCGGAGGAGGTGCGCCGGTCGCTGACGGTGTACCCGGTGGCGGACGTGGCCGACGTGCTGGCACTCGCGCTAGGTCCGGCGGACACTCCGCCCGGCACCGGCCAGGCCAGCCCGGAGCTCTCGGCCGCCTGAGGAGTCCATAGTGGAGGTTGGGGGTGGCGGCGAACCCCCCACCCCCAACCGCACTCAACTCAGGTAGTCGTGCGGGTCGGTGGTCAGCAGCCAGCGCAACGGTTGCGGAGCGGGGAGCCGCGACTCGTACTCACCGGTCCGGTCATTGAGGGTGAGCATCAGTACGGTCTGCGGCTGGTCCTGCTCGACCAGCCAGTAGCGAGGGATGCC
>JAFMQQ010000160.1 GCA_017354595.1 Micromonosporaceae bacterium | reverse complement strand
GGAGCCGTCGGTGGCCACCGCCGCGGACGCGGCCTGGTTCAGACCGTCCACACCGGACACCAGCTCGGCCGCGGGTACCTCCCGGCCCGGGTTGGCCAGTAGGACCGCCAGGTGCAGCATGCCGACGCTGTGCGGGACCAGCACCGCTCGGCCACGCAGGACCAGCCGCCATCCGCGGCCCTGCCGCTCACAGCTGACCGGTTCCCGAGCGCTGGCCGCCGTACCGCGGTCGACCATGTCCAGACCCAGGGCCGCCGACTCCTGTGCCGCCACCGCGCGTTCGCGCTGCGCCGCCGCCCCGTCGCCCGGCCGGCCACGCAACTCCAGGGCGCGCGCGTACCGCAGGCGGGACAGTACCGCCGCTGGCCAGTGGCCGATGGCGAGGTTCCGGTCCACCGCGGCCGCGAGATGGCTGGCGGCCCGGTCCAGGTCGCCGGTGGTCATCGCGGCCAGCCCGAGAGCGTGCTGGACCGAGCCGAAGCAGGCCACGCCGAGGCTGGCCACCGCGAGCAGGTGCCGGTACGGGCGCAGCAGCCGGTACACCCGGCCGGCCAGCTCGGCGTCGCCGAGCAGCCAGGCCGCCTCGGCGACCCCGTGCATGGTGGCCAGCCAGCCGCTGGATCGGGGCAGGTCGCCCAGATCCCGGCCGCGCAGGGTGGCCAGCGCACCGGTGGCCAGCTTCCGGTCCCCGGCCTGGGCGGCGGCGACCGCGATGCCGGCGAAGACCGAGTAGTCCACTGTGGGCAGTGTCGGCGATCCGGCCAGCTCTTCCAGCATCGGCAGCAGCTCGGGTACCCGGCCCTGGTACCACCGGATCGCTGCCAGCTGCAGACCGTACCAGCCCAGCGCGTCCGCATCCCCGACCGAACGGCCCTGGTCCAGGCACGCGCGGGCCAGCGCCTCGGCCTCTGCAAGCCGGCCGGCCCGCACCGTCAACATCACCTCGATCGCGCTGACCACATACCTGATCGCGCCGTGGTCCTCCACGTCCAGCACCTGGCGCAGCTCGGTAAGCCGCCGCTGCGCGTGTGGCTCACCGGCGAGGAACAGGTCGACCGTCAGCCACACCATGCCCATCAGCAGGTCGAGCCGGCGCCCGGTACGGAAGCTCTGGGTGATCAGCTCCTCGGCAAGTTCCAGCCGCAGGCCCGCGTGGTCCGGACCCAGCAGGCAATGATGTGTCACGCTCAGCGCCTCCGCGTGTACCACCGCATCCGGACGCCGCCGTACCTGGTCCAGCACCCCAAGTACGGCCGCATGCCCACCGGTCATGTAGTCGCTCTCGGCGGCCAGCCGGACGCGCAGCCGCAGACCCAACGCACTACTAGGGTCCACACGGGACAGTGCGTCCTGCAATCGTGCCCGCATCGCCGCGCCGTCGGCGGAACCGCGATGCTCGTGTACCCATACCCCGCCGAATCCGAGTGCGGCGACCGCCATCACCGTCGGATCCTCACGTTCAGCGGCCTGCTGGTAGGCCGCGTCGAACCAGGAACGGCTCGCCGTCAGGCAACCGGCATGGAGGCTGGCCTGCCCGGCCCTGGCCAGCGCCGTCCCCGTCCTCGGCGTCACCAGCTCCACCGGCGCAACCGCGCACGGCTGCTCCCCGGCCGATGCCCCCACCCGTTCACCCACTAGTGCCATTGCGTCCCTCCCCCGCGCGCAACTTCCCCCCGATCTGTACTGACGCAGGGATTGGGGTGCGGCATCAAGACTGTCGGCGAACCGACACGACCCGCGCGGTGCCGTAGATCATCTGCCTCCAGTCCTCTGTCCCCGATCGAACGGGACCGAACGCCGCCGGCGATGGGCCCGACGACCCAGGGGGTCCATGCTGTCAATGGCTGTTCTTTGCGAGTGGCGACGTGCCTTGCGGGTAGGGTTGCCAGTCCCGGCTCTTGGACGACCCGACCTCCAAGCGGACTCGTTGCGCCATCGCCTGGCCGATCACCCCAAGGCCGCTATCGCAATGCGCTACCACGATATGATCGGCGACGACCGGTGGCCGCAGATCCGTGGCCGCACTCGACCTTCGCGTCTGGTCAACCTCGGCCGCCGCGGCCGATGCCACCGGCTGGGCGAACAGACGGCCGCCGTCGGCACCCGCCCACACCGACCACCCATGTTCAGCGGTCTCATAGGTCGCGGAGGAGCTCCTCGGGTATATCGAGGCCTTCGGGGTCGATGGCATTTGTGGTACGAGCGGTCTGGAGCCGCTCCACGACTGACCGCAGCACGTCGCACAGGTCTTCCCGCGCCGCTTTGGAAAGCTCCACAATGTACTCGGTCCACGCGGCTCGGGCGTCGGCCTCGCAACGATCCGCCAAGGCGATGATCGTCACGACCTCGCGGTCGGTCGCGATCCCCTTCCGGGTGAGCAGCCAGGCGTTGTACCGTGCGAACTCGGCGATCGCCTCGCCGGCCAGCTCCTGCAGATCCAGCCCAGACTGGGTTGCCTCGGCGATGGTGACCAGCAGCCGGACCATCCCCTCGTCCCGCGGCGCTGGCGGTTGCTGACTCTTCGTCCGCCATCTCACCTTGTTCTCGACCGCCTCACTTGATCTCGACGCCGTGCCGCTGCAACCAGCTCAGCAGGCTGAATGTGGTTGCAGGGACGTCCTGGCCGCCTTCCCGCAGCACTTCCCCACAGTAGGTGACGCAGCTCCTGGTCTGTAGGTCATACGGGCCGTCGTTCCTGCCGATCCCCTCGTGCTGGAACGTCTGGGCCTTCTCTGCGTCGGGTAGCTCGACCTTGAAGCTTCGCCTAGGCGCCGTGTCCTCGTCGAAATACACCGGCGTGGTGTTTTGACCCTGCGCGCCCACCCGGTGGGTGTGGACCGCCTTGCCGTTCGCACTGACCTCGATCGAGGCGTGTGGCCCTTTGTATATGTGCACCGTCGCGTGACCGCGGGGCGTTGGCAGGACGGCATGGGGAAGCAGCCGGCTGCGTAGCCCTCGGATAGCCGAACCGAGTGAACGCCAGACCCGCCGCGTTGCGGAGACGATGCGGTCGATGCCGAAGATGCTTTCGATGGCGAGTCCGACGGTCATCACCTTGGCGAGCCAGCCGCCGACCGGCCCGCCAGCCCTGCCGAGCGGCGATCCATCGCCGCTTCGCGCGGACTTCGCGTCGTGCAGGCTGCCCGGGTCGACGATCAGCGATGCCACGGCGGTGACCACGTCGGCGCCCTTGCCCACACCCGTGCCGTCGCCGGAACCCGACGAGGCGCTCCCGCCGTCTGCGCCGAGTGGACCGGTCAACGCGCTGAGGTCCACGTTGGCGAATGCCTTGTCCACGATGCTGCGGGCATAGTCGGCCACTGGTACCAGGCCGGTGGCGTACCAGTGACCACTGGCGGAGTGGGCGTCCGGGTGGTGCCAGCTGATTGTTCCGGTGACCACCCAGCCGGCCTTGGCTGCCGCCGCTCGTACCACGGCCGGTGATTCCCGCCCGGTCGCCTTCTGGTTCGAGATCACCACGGTCCGGTCCTCGCCACCATTGGGATCGACCCGTGCAATCGGGTTGGCGGAGGCGTACGTGTAGCCGCTTCGGCCCGGGTACTGGGCGAGTGGGTCGTAGGTACTCCACCGGCCGGTCCACGGCATGAGGTAGCGCAGGCCGTGATACGCCAGCCCACTCTCCTCGTCCCGTTCGGAGCCGGTGAACCGGTACCGCTTCCGTGCGTAGCTGCCGAAGCTCGTCTCGCCGTACGGGGTGTACTCCTCCCGATTGGTCACCGCACCGGTCTCGTCCATGACCGCCACGCTGCTGCCGAGGTGATCGGCCAGATGGAAGGCGACTGCCGGCCCCGTGTCGCCCGGGGCGGCCGGGCCGATCCGGACCAGCGCCAGACGGCGGGTGCTATCCATGACGTGGACATGGTTGTTCGCTCCGGACGGATCCGTCGCCCATCGATGGTGCTCGAAGGTTTCGTGGATGTAGTGCGTCACTTCCACCGCGCCACCCTGGCGCCGGACGAGTTTCTTCACCCGGTTACCGGCCACGTCGTACAGGTACTGCGCGTGCAACGACGGTTCGGCACCCTCCACCTGCGTCGCGAAGGCCTTCAGCCGGTCGGCGTGATCCCAGGTGAAGTGGCGACTGGTGGATTCGGCCGTCAGGTTGCCGTTCGCGTCGTAGCTGTAGTCGAACGGCGTGCTGCCAACGGTCATCCGGGTCAGCCGGTTGTTTCCGGCCGCGATGGTGGCGGTCCGGGTGAAGCCACCGGTGCTGCCGTGGGTGAGGCTCAGCAGGTTGTCCGCGGCGTCGTACTGGTAGGTCTCGTTGTACGCCTGGGCGAGCGTGATGTCGGCACCCCGCGGCTGGTCCGACCAGGGGTCGCCGGCGGGTGGTGAGCTGTACTCCCGGCCGGTCGCCGACAGCAGCCGGTAGATCGGGTCGTACCCGAAGCGGCGGTCTAGCGCGTCGCCCGAGCCGAGCAGGGCGCTCAGCACTGGATCGGCGGCACCCAGTGCCTCGGGATTGTTACGGATGCCACTGCCCGGCGTCCGGTCGCGGACGGTGAGGATGTTGCCAGCCAGGTCGTAGTCGTATCCGCAGTCCTGCAGCGCCGGCCCGACCGGGTGATAGGTGAGCGGATCGGGGTTGGTGTAGGCCTCGGTGCGCATACGGGCGAGCCGGAAGGTGTGCGGGTCGTACGCGTACCTGGTCATCACCCCGTTGCCGTAGGCCACCAGTACCCGCTGTCCTTTGGCGTCGTGGGCGATCCGCCGCACGTACGCGGTGCCGTCGAGGCTGATCGCCTCCAGGCCGCCGGCCCGGTTGTACACCGGCTGGAGCCGCCGGCGCTGTCCTTCCACATCGGCCGGGAAGATATGCAGCGCGATCCGGTCTATGGCGTCATAGCTGGTCGTGGTGGTGTATCCGGTGGTTTCCAGCAGCTCGGCGTCGCGGGCATCCTGGCTCTGGCCGGACGCGGGAGCCCAGTCGACGGTGAATGGGTCGATCCGCCAGCCCCGCTGCGCGGCCGTCGCGTAACTGGCCAGGATGGGTGCGTCCGCGATGACCTGGCGGGTCTGTTCCAGCAGATTGCCCTTGAAGTCGGCCGCCGCCACAGTCAGCAAGCCAGCCTCGTCGCGGTGCCGGACCTGCCGGCCGAGCAGGTTCGCCGCCCGCGCGGCGGCCCGCTGCGCGGCAGGCTGGTCGGGCGTGCCACCGTCGCCGTACTCGACCATCTGCCGCAGGGATACGGCGGCGGCCGGCGTGTCCCTGGCCCAGACCCGGGTTGGACGGTGCGCCAAGTCGAATGCGCCCAGGGCGAGCGAACCCTTGCTATCCCGGGTCTCCAGCGGGCTGCCGACCGGATCCAGCACGCTGTCATGCCGACCCGCGTCGATGCTGTCCACCCGCCAGCGGCGCCGGATCAGGTCGTACACATAGCGGGACGCCGGTCGGCCGAGCGGGTCGGTGACGGCGAGCAGGTTGCCCTGGATGTCGTAGGCGGTGACCGTCACCAGCTGGTCGGAGGCGCCGGTACCGGCACGGGCTACCGCGCGCACGGCCCGGCCGAGCGCGTCGACCTCGGTGCTTGTCGGGGTGTTCCAGTGGGAACGGTACGCACCGGCAGCCTCGCCGTGGGTCCGGCCGGCGTTGTCGTTGCTGTCGTAGGTGTACGTCTCCCACGGCGTTGGCGTGTAGCTGTCCGGGTCGGTCAGGTCGGCCGGGATACCGAGCACGATCCGGTGCTCACTGCCGTCCGGGTGAACGGTCCGCACGATGTGTCCGCGCGGGTCGTAGAAGAATGTCGTCTTCTGGCCGACCTGGGCGTCGGTCGGCGGGTCGTAGTCGTACCCGGTGGCGAAGAACGCTTCGTACTGCTGCACCACCCGGCCCTTGTTGTCGTACACCTGCGAGCCGGAGACCGTGACGTTTTCCTGGCCGGTCACGGCGGGAGTACGCCCGGTGGAGTCGCCAACGGGTGCCAGGTCGCCGGCCGGGATGACGGCCCCGCCGAAGTGCTCGTCGCCGAAGAGCACGTCCTCGGCCTGGCTCCGGTGTTGCACCACCCGCCCGAAGCCATCGCAGTACTGCACCGAAACGATCACGTCGTCGCGCTGTTCTGCCGGCACCGCCGTGTCGGTGTCATGGTGGACCCGCGTGGTGGTGCGTACCGACGCCGGCTGATGGCGTTGGTCGAACGCGAGTAGGTCGTAGGCGATCCGCACCGACGGCTGCGAACCGTCGCCCTCGCCGTTCTTGCCGCGTACGAACTGGGCGGCTACCAGTCCCGCCGGGGAGTATGCGACGGCGTGCACGTTGCCGTTGGCGTCGACGGTCTCGGTGGCGCTCAGGACCCGGTAGTCGTAGCCGGCGCTGGTCTGCAGCCCGAGCGGGTCGACCTCCCGGACCGGAAGGAGGTCGTGCTGGTCGTAGTCGATCAGGCGCTGGGCGCCGAACGGGTCCAATGAGCCGACCGGCAACCCGCGCGCCACCGCAGCAGCGCCCTGGACGTCGTAGCGGTGCCGTTGCGTCTCGAGGTAGTAACCGCCGGGCGATCCGGGTACGTCTGTGTCGGTGAAGTGCCGGTACCCGGCCAGTGCCGGAGTCGCCGCCTGGAAGTCGGCCGGGTATTCGGCGGGCCACACCGGCCCGGTCGGGTCGAGGTACGGCGGCCGCGGGCCCAGTGACCCCGGGTCGTCCGGGTCGAAGAGGCGGCGCAGGAAACCCTCGGTGAAGGCGAGCGATTCGACCCGGACCGGCATCCCGTGGTCGCCGAGCACGCCGAGCGGCAGGCCATCGTAGGCTGCACCGTCAAAGTAGGTCCGGCCGTGCCCGAGCAGACGCAGCACGGGCCCGGTGGCCGAAGCCTCGGTCGGGTTGTCGGGCGTGCCCTCCGCCGGGTGATCGGGGAGCACCGGCAACCCGGCGGGTACCGCGGGACCACCGGGTCCTTCGCCACCACCCAGGCCACCGTCCGCGGGACCACCGGGTCCCACGCCGCCACCCAGGCCACCGTCCGCGGGACCACCGGGTCCCACGCCGCCACCCAGGCCACCGTCGCCGCCCAGGCCACCGTC
>JAFMQQ010000704.1 GCA_017354595.1 Micromonosporaceae bacterium | reverse complement strand
GCCGAGGCACCGGCCGATGAAGCGCCCGGCCCATCGCCGCCCAGCAACGGGTTTGTGGCGACCGCGGGGATATTCGCGGTCAGCGCCGCGACCGGGTCAACCTCGCCGTACCCGTACGTGGCATCCCAGCCCGGCCGGCCGAGGTCGTCGGCGGTCCGGATCAGCCGGTTGATCACGTTGGCCGCGTTCATCGCCGGCCAGCGCGCCCGGATCATCGCGGCGACCGCGGTCACCAACGGCGCGGCGAAGCTGGTCCCCTCCACCCGCCAGTAGCCGCCCGGTTTCGCGGCGAGCAGGTCGACGGCGGGCGCGGTGAGCACCGTCTGCGTACCGGTCAGCGCGCCGCCCCACAGCGTCGGCCGGCTGGCCTGCCCGGTGCTCGTCTCGGTCAGCCCGGATACGGCGACCACGCCCGGTACCCGGGCCGGAAACCACACCTGGCGGGAGGCGTCCCGCTCCACGTTGCCGGTACACGCGATCACCACGACGTCCTGCTGGTACGCGTACTCGATCGCACCGGCGAGCTCGGTGGAGGCGGCGCCGCCGCCCAGCGACAGGTTCACCACCCGGGCGCCGTGGTCCACCGCCCAGCGCAGCCCCCGAGCCACCGTGGTCGCGTCGTTGTACCGGTTCTGCTTGTCCAGCACCCGGACCGGCAGGATGCGCGCCTCGGGCGCCAGCCCGACCACCCCGGTCGTCTTGTTCCGCCCGGCGATCAGCCCGGCGACGGAGGTACCGTGCCCGACGAAGTCACGCCGGCCGTCGGTCGTACCGTCGACGAAGTCCGCGCCGCGCAGCACCTGCCCGCGCAGGTCGGTGTGGTTGGCGTCGACTCCCGAGTCGAGTACCGCCACCGTGACGCCGGTCCCCGTCGAGTAGCGCCACGCCGCGCTCGCGTGCAGAGTGGCCAGCTGCCACTGCCCGGCGAGCGACACCCCGGCGTAGGCGGAGGCGGGCACCGCGTTCAGTACCATCACCACGCCGGCGAGCGCGGCCCACGCGCAGACGGCGGAGCGCACCCGTTGTCGGTACGGTGACCAGGCCATAGAAGGCCATTCTGCGTCGGGTTCGGCCGGCGTGGGCGGCTGCCAGCGAAGAAATTCAGTCTGTCACTGGCGGGGGGTACGCCAGCTGCACCAGCCGTACCCCGTCCCGCCGGGTCACCAGAGCGGCCCGGCCGGGTGGCAGGGGGCGCGGCCGGACCGCGCCGAGCAGTGGCCCCTCCTCCGGCGAGCCGGACAGGATCAGCCCCGGCGCGGAGAGTTCCCGCAGCCGCTGGATGATCGGCTCGTACAGCGCCCGCGAGGCACCGCCGCAGCGCCTCGTGAGGATCAGGTGCAGGCCGATGTCCCGGGCCTGGGGCAGGTACTCGAGCAGTGGCAGCAGCGGGTTGCTCGGTCCCGCGGCGACCAGGTCGTAGTCGTCGACCAGGACGAACAGTTCCGGCCCGGTCCACCAGGACCGGTCCCGCAGTTGCTGCGGCGTGACATCCGGGCCGGGCAGGCGGCGGTGCAGGTACCCGGCGGCCGACTCGATCAGCTCGGCGGTGACCTCGCCCGCGGTGCCGTACCCGATGAGGTGGTCCGTGTTGACCGCGCCGAGCAGGCTGCGCCGGTAGTCGACGATGATGATCCGGGCCTGCTCCGGTGCGAACCGCGCGACGACCGCGGCGGCCAGCCCGCGCAGGAAGCTGGACTTGCCGCTCTCGCCGTCGCCGAAGAGCAGCGCGTGCGGCTCCACAGTGAAGTCAATGTGGACGGTGCCGAGGTCGGACTCGGCGAGCCCGATCGGGATCCGCAGGCCTTCGCCGGGGTCGAGGTCGGCGGGAGGGACGACCTCGGGCAGCAGCCGGACCGGCGCCGCCTTCGGGCCGCTCCAGCCGTGCGCGATCAGCTGTACCAGATCCTGCCCGGCCGGATCCTGGCCGGCGATGGTCGGTCGCGCGGCGAGGAAGTGCAGCCCGTCCGCGGTGATGCCGCGTCCGGGTTCGCGCTCCGGCACGCTCCCGGCGGCCTGCCGGGAGACCAGCGTGTCCGCCGGGTCGCCGAGGCGCAGCTCCAGCCGGGAGCCGAACAGGTCGCGGGTACCCGGGCGGAAGTCCATCCATCGGGAGGCGCTGGCGATGATGTGGATGCGGTAGGAGAGTCCGCGGGTGGCCAGGTCGGCGAGCACCGGCTCCAGGTCGTCGTACTCGCCGCGCAGGGTGGACCAGCCGTCGACGACCAGGAAGACGTGGCTCTGCTCGCTGGTGGTGGCGTCGGAGGCGGCCTGCCGCTCCCGGTCGGCGAGTAGCGAGGCGAGTTCGCCGACGGTACGGCGTACCGCCGCGGCGTCCAGCCGCCCGGCCACCCCGCCGATGTGCGGCAGGTCGCGCAGCGCCGACACCGTCCCACCGCCGAAGTCCAGGCAGTACAGCTGGATCTCGGCCGGAGTGTGGGTCAGCGATAGTCCACAAAGGATGGTACGGAGCAATGTGGACTTTCCACTCTGCGGCCCGCCCACCAC
>JAFMQQ010000703.1 GCA_017354595.1 Micromonosporaceae bacterium | reverse complement strand
GCGACACCGGCCAGGGTGGCCAGGGCGGCCGGGAAGACCCGCAGCGCACCGGAGCGTACGTGCGCGATGTGCTCCTCCAGCCAGCCGTGGCCAGCCACGGCGGCCAGGATGCCGAGGGCGAGGCCGGCCACTGCCGCCAGGCAGCCGAGTACCACGCCGTCGGCGAGCACGATGCGGCGTACCTGGGCGGGGGTACCGCCGGCCGCGGCGACCAGGGCGAGATCGCGCCGGCGGCGCCGGGCAGTGACCGCGAACGCCGGCCCGGCCAGCAGGATGACCTCCAGGATCGCCGGCACCGCGATGAGGACGAAGACCTGGACGGTGTCGGTGCCGCGGGTCGGCTGGTTGGGGTACAGCTGATCCCGGCTGGGCGGGTGGGCCAGCACGTACCGGGAGGTGACGGTCAACCCGCGCGTGTTGAGCTGCTTGATCTGGTCCCAGGTGACCGGGCCGGGGGTGGCGACCAGCCAGGTCAGCCCCGACCGGTTCGCCGCGAGTTGGGCGGCGGGCAGCGCACCGGGGCGCAGCACGACCTCAGTCGCCCGCAGGTCGTCGGGGATCTCCACGATGCCGACGATCCGGAAGCTGTGTACGCCGTCGGCCGTCCGTACCGTGCCGCCGACACCCGCGCCGAGGCGGTCCGCGGTCGCCCTGGTCACCGCCGCCTCGTCCACTGTGGAGGGTGCGCGGCCGGCGAGCTGGCGGAGGATCCCGCGCGCGAGCGGATCCGTGTAGTCGAGCATCCGGGCCTGGATGGCGCCGACCCCGGTCGCCGTCCGTACCATCACCTGCCCGCTCTGGTCGGCGATGGCGCGGGTACCGGGCGGCAACAGTGCCAGTATCCCGGCCACAGTCGTCGCGGTGGGCGCGGCCGGCTCCAGCCCCGGTGCCGACCCGGCCGGCTGCGCCGTCGCCGGCGGGAAGTAGGTGCGCCCGTCGGGACTCTGGTTGATGGGCGTGTCCTGCGGCCAGCGGATCGCGGCCTGCGCCGAGCCCATCGCCCGCTCGGCCTGCTCGGCCGGGCTGAGGGTGAAGGTGTCGTAGTTGACTGCGGCGAAGGCGAGCGCGGCGATCGGTACTCCGATCATGGCGACCACCATCACCGCCCGGCCCTTGGCCCGGCCGACCTCCCTGCGGGCTATCCGCAGTGCCGGCCACCACCCACTCACGCCCGCTCCAGCAGTTGCTCTGGCTGGTCGACCGGGCCGGCGGTGTCGACCACGACGCCGTCGCGCAGGAACACCACCCGGTCGGCCCAGCCCGCGTGCCGGGCCTCGTGCGTCACCAGTACTCCCGCCGCGCCACTGTCCACTCTGGACCGCAACAGGCGCAGTACCGCCTCACCGGTCTGCGAGTCCAGCGCGCCGGTCGGCTCGTCGGCCAGTACCAGCCGGCGCTCGCCCACCAGCGCCCGGGCGATCGCGACCCGCTGCTGCTGGCCACCGGAGAGCTCATCGGGGAACCGGTTCGCCTGCTCGGACATGTCCACATCGGAGAGTGCGGCCAGGGCGAGCCGGCGGGCCCGGCGTACCCCCGTCCCATCCAGCTCCAGCGGCAGCGACACGTTCTCCACCGCGGTCAGGCTGGCCAGCAGGTTGAGGTCCTGGAAGACGTACCCGATCCGGCGCCGCCGCAGCGCGGCCAGCCGCCGCCGTGACGCGGTACCCAGCGCCACCTGCTCCACCACCACCTCCCCCTGGCTCGGCCGGTCCAGGCCACCGGCCAGGTTGAGCAGGGTCGACTTGCCGGAGCCGGACGGCCCCATCACCGCGACCAGCTCGCCGGCCTCGACGCGCAGCGTCACACCGCGCAGCGCGTGTACCGCGGTCGCGCCGCTGCCGTGGGTCCGGTGCACATCACGCAGTTCGAGCACGCTCATCGGCGTCGGCCTCCTCCTGGCTGTGGCGTGCCCTCCCGGGCCGCGCTGCGGTTGAATCGTGTGTCGCATGTGGCCGGTGCCGGGTCAGGCTCGCCTCGCAGTGGTCCAGCCAGCGGATCTCGGCCTCGGACTGGAAGAGCATCGCGTCGAGCACCAGCGACCAGGACAGGTCGCTGCGGCGGTCGCCGGTGGACTTCAGCCGGGTGTACTCCTGCATGGTGCGCATGGTGGCGGTGCGCTGGGTCTGCACCACCGCGCGTACGTCGACCCCGGGCGTGGTCAGCGCCAGGGCGAGCTTTATCGCCAGTTCGTCGCGCGGCCGGTCGCCGCGCAGTACCGGGGTGGCGAACCAGGTGGCCAGCTCCGACCGGCCCGCCTTGGTGATCTCGTAGGTCCGCTGGCCGCCCTCGCTCTCCGGACGCGTGCGGACCAGCCCGTCCCGTTCCAGCCGGGAAAGCGTCGTGTAGACCTGCCCGATATTCAGCGGCCAGGTGCCACCGGTCGACTCCTCGAAACAGACCCGCAGCTGGTACCCGTGCTTCGGTCCGTGTTCGAGGAGCGCGAGGATCCCGTACCTGATGGACATCCTGACCTCCGGTCGCCTGGCGCCTTGCTACTGAGTATGC
>JAFMQQ010000702.1 GCA_017354595.1 Micromonosporaceae bacterium | reverse complement strand
CCCGGGGCCGGCGGCGCGGCGGCGCCTTCGGCGCGTTGGCCGGGCTGCTCGGAGGTGAGGACTGAGCGCCGCCGACCATCCCTCTACTGTGGACTCAGGCCACGGTCGCGGCAGCCACACCGAGCGCGAATGCCAGACCGATGCAGCAGGTCAGCGCGAGCGCCACCAACCGGAACCGGCGTTGCAGCGCCGGCAGTTCGGCCGGCAGCGCGAAGATCCGGCGCGGCCAGGCCCGCCAGCTGACCCACCAGAACAAGCCGGCAGCGACCAGTAGCAGCACCGATTTCGCCGCCACCAGTACCCACCAGCCGGCGGTACGACCGGCCGCCACCGCGACCAGTCCCGCGCCGGAGGCGGCCACCGTACCGATCAGTGCGACCACCCGCCAGCGGTTGCCGGCGGCCAGCTCCCGGTACATCTCCTCCGCGGCGGCCGGGTCGGAGAGTACCCGGGGCACCCGCGGCTGTACCACGAACAGGCTGTACGCCATCGAGCCCAGCCACACCGCCCCGATACCGGCATGCGCCAGTACCAGCAGGTACCTCGCCACGGGCATCAGCACATGATGCCGGACAGCCCCGGCCGGCGCCTCCCCGCCGGCCGCGGGAACCGGCCGGCGGGAGGCCTACCTGCTGGCTGGGGTCAGCCAGGCAGCTTCTTCGGCGGTACCGGCATGGTCTGGTCCGCGCCCGGGAACGGCGGCAGCGGCAGCTTCGCCGACGCCTGCTGCTCGGCGACGTTGGTCGCCCGGGTCACCGGGTCGAACTCGGGGTTGGACTGGGCCGGCTGGGCGGGGCCGGAGAGGGCACCGGTGAGGTCGCTGAAGGTCTGCCGGCGCCACCGGCTGATCAGCGGGAAGGTGACCGGTCCCCGACCGGACAGGCCGCCCGCGGCGGCCACCGCCTCGATCAGCCGCAGGCAGGAGGTGTGGTCGCTGACCTCGGAGAAGATCCGGCCACCGACCGACCACGGCGAGACGATGATGCAGGGAACCCGGAACCCCGCGCCGACGGGCAGGCCGCCGCCGGGCGTACCCTGCGTCGATGCCCTGGTGACGAACTCCTCGGGGAACTGATCCGGGTCGGGTACCGGCGGCGGCACGTGGTCGAAGAACCCGTCGTTCTCGTCCCACTGGATGACGAAGACCGTGGTGTTCCACAGGTCCTCATTGGACGCCAGGGCGTCGAGGTACTGCGCGGTGAGCTGTGCGCCCACCGCCGGCAGCCCGGGCGGGTGCTCGTCGCCGGCGCTGGTGTTGGTACTGCTGTTCACGGCGACGGTATTGCCGATGAACGATACGTCGGGCAGTACCCCGTTGGCGCAGTCCTGCTGGAACGCCTTCAGCCGGACCGCCGGTGCGATGGGGTGCAGCGGGTCGCCGATACCCCCGGGAGTGCCGTCACCGTAGAGGAAGTCGGTGAAGCCGGTCCGGATCCGGTTCAGTAGCGCCCGGGGCAGCGTGTTGTTCCAGACCTGAGAGAACAGAAACCAACAGGCCCCCTCCTCGTCGAAGCGTCCGTCGCAGTTGTACTGCTTCACGCTGATCCCGGCCTTGTACATCGTCTCCGCCCCGGTCTCGTAGGTGAGATCCATCCGGTTCACCGTCTCGATCACCGGGCCGCCGGCCAGGCCGAGCGGATCGATGCTGCCGGTGGACCACATCAGCCGGTTGGGGAAGGTGGGGCCGAGCACCGAGCAGTGGTACCGGTCGCAGAGGGTGAAGGTCTGGGCGAGGGCCCAGTGGAAGGGGATGTCCTCCTGGGTGTGGTACCCCATGGTGTACGGCCCGTTGCGCGGACCGTCGGCCGCGATGTGCGTACGTAGCCAGGCGTCCATCCGGCCGAAGTTCCACGAGGCGTGCTGTGCCTGCCACCCGTGGTTGAGGTCGGGGATGGCGGCCGCCCCGGTGTTGATCGTGTCGAGCCGGAACGGTTCCAGGTACCCGTCCGGGTTGGCCGGATCGGGCTGCTGGAAGACCGAGTTGCCGTTCGGCAGCTTGATGGCGTGCGGGTCGGCGAAGCCACGGACGCCGGGGTAGGTGCCGAAGTAGTGGTCGAAGGAGCGGTTCTCCTTCATCAGGAACACCAGGTGCTTGACCTGGCTGAGGTCGAAGGGGGAGCGGTCGGCGGCGGAGGTCTCGGCGGCGCGCAGGACGCTCTCCGGCAGGTACCCGGCCGCGGCGGCGGCGCCGGCCAGGGCGGCCCCGGTACCGAGGAAGCGGCGGCGGGACACCTTCGCGTGCCAGGGCCTGGTACGAACAGCCGCAGAAGTCTGGCCGGTCACGGGTACCTCTTCCTTGTCGTAGTCGGCGGATACCGGATCCGCGGTCCCGCTCATGGCGCCACCGGGCCGGCGGACGAACCGGGCCGGGCCAGACCGGTTACCGCCGCCGCCGCGTTGTTGCGGGTGTCGGCGATGTACAGGGTGCGGGTGGAGCTGTCGACGGCGACCGCAGCAGGGCCGTTGAGCCTGGAGGCGGTCGCCGGGCCGTTGGCCTCGGTACCCGATGAAGGT
>JAFMQQ010000159.1 GCA_017354595.1 Micromonosporaceae bacterium | reverse complement strand
GGCCAGCCCTGACCGGGCGTGCGCCGCCGGGCCGCGCAGTGCGGGCTCCAGTGCGCCGATCGCGGCCAGCCCGGCGAGCATCGCCACCGTGGCCAGCTCGACGCCGCCCGGGTCCAGCGGTAGCGCAGCGGTGATCAACCGCCGCGGCCCGCCGGCCAGCGCCGGCAGCTGGCCCGGGCCGAACGCGACGGCCAGGAACCCGAGCAGCGCGACCAGCTCGATGGTCAGGCGGGCGAGCGGATCGAGCCGGGTTGCGCCCAGCAGCAGGCCGAGCAGGGTCAGCAGGGCCACCGCGCCGGCGGTGGGTACCAGATAGGTCGGCCCCGCAGCGCTGAATGCGGGGGCGAACGCGACCACCGCGGCCAACCCGCTCAGCCCGGCCAGGCCGGCCCGAAGCAGCCTGGTCATCGCTGCCCCCCGGTGACGTACCCGGTGATGCTGCGGGCCGCGCTCGCCGCGTCCGGTGCGTGTACCACGGTCATGCCGGGCCGGCGCAGCGTACGGGCGCGTTCGTCACGTCCACAGTGGACGAGCAGGACCCGGCTGAACCGGCGCCGCTGGCCGGCCAGCTGGGCCGCCAGTCCGGATGCCCGGCCGGTAGCGACCAGCAGGCAGCCGCCGCCCGGTGCGCGCTCGGCGAGCTGGACCAGGCTGGCCTGCGGACCGTCCACACGGGACAATGCGGCGAGCCGGTCGAGGATGCCGTGCCCGCCAAGCCCGGTGACGGCCTGCGCGTCCTCGCCGAGCGCGACCAGGCTGACGGTGTGGCCGACGCGTTGAGCCGCGGCGGCGACCGAGGCGCAGACCTCCACCGCGGTCTCGAACGCCTGCTGGTCGAGCAGGTCGGACCGGGTGTCGAGCACCATCGCCACGCTGGGCTCGGTGGTGTCGACGTGTTCGCGGACCAGCAGGGTGCCGGTCCGGGCGGTCGACGGCCAGTGGATGTGCCGCGGGTCGTCGCCGGGGGCGTACTCGCGCAGCGACGCGAAGGCGGTCGATCCGTGCGGTGCCGCGTCGGTCAGCCGGCCCTCGAAGTCGAGGGCCACCCCGACCGGCAGCGGCGCCACCCGGTGGATGCGGGGGTGTACCCAGAGCAGGTCGCGGCCGGACAGCGCCAGGTCCCGGCGGGCCAGGCCGAGCGGATCGACCCGGCGCAGCACCAGCGGGCCCAGCCGGAGCAGGCCACGGTACGAAGTGGCGATCGGGTACGCCAACTCGGCGGTGGTACGGGGGGCCAGTGCGGCCACCGGTACGGTCAGCGGCCGGCCGTCGACCGACTCGACCGCCTCGAACCGGGGCGCGGTCAACCGGCCGGCGTTGCGTACCGTCAGCCGGCCGGTCGCCGGGATACCCACCGGCACCCGGTTCGGGCTGACCGAACGCTGCACCGACAGCCGGGGCCGTACCGCGAGGAAGGCGAACGCGAGCAGCAGGTAGGCCAGCCCGGCAAGGCCCAGCCCGGCCAGGGCCGCGTAGTGCGCGACCAGCCCGCCGGCCGCCAGCAGCGCCGCGCCGGCCGCCACCCCCCAACCGGTACGGGTCAACCGGCTCATGCCGCGTCCAGCGCGGGTACCGGGACGGTGCCCAGGACCTCGGCCAGGATGTCGGTGGGGCGGACGCCCTGGATCTCGGCTTCGGCGTCGACCAGCAGCCGGTGCGCCAGCACGGGTTCGGCGACGGCCTGCACATCGTCCGGTGTGACGTAGCCGCGACCCTCGGCAGCGGCCCACACCTGGGCGGCCGACAGCAGCGCCAGGCTGGCCCGGGGGCTGGCACCCAGCCGCAACCTGCGGTGCCCCCGGGTGGCCTGGGCGATCCCGGCGATGTAGCCGGCGACCGGGTCGGCCACGTGCACCCGGGCGGTGTACTCCCGCATCCAGCGCACCTGCTCCAGGGTGCAGACCGGCTGGGCCGCCACCGCGGTGCGGGCGCCGGAGACCACCCGCCCGGTCAGGATCCCGGTCTCGGCCGCCTGCGACGGGTACCCGATGGTGATCCGCAGCAGGAACCGGTCCAGCTGCGCCTCGGGCAGCCGGTAGGTCCCCTCCAGATCCACCGGGTTCTGGGTGGCCACCACGCAGAACGGCGTCGGTACCGGATGCGCCCGACCGTCCACAGTGACCTGCCGCTCCTCCATCACCTCCAGCAGCGCCGACTGGGTCTTCGGGGAGGCACGGTTGATCTCATCGGCGAGCACCAGGTGGGCGAAGACCGGCCCGGGCCGGAAGTCGAACGTCCCGGCCCGCGGGTCATACACGTTGGTACCGGTGATATCCGACGGCAGCAGGTCAGGAGTGAACTGGATCCGCTGCCAACTGGCGTCCAGTGCCCCCGCGATCGCCTTGGCCAGCGTGGTCTTCCCGACCCCCGGTACGTCCTCGATCAGCAGGTGCCCACCGGCGAACAGCCCGGTCAACGCCAACCGGACCGCCTCCGGCTTGCCCTGCAACACACCAGCCACCTGACGGCGTACCGCCTCGTACGTCATCGCGAAGTACTCGACCGGGTCAGTCGGCTTCGTCATCGTCACTCCACTGTGGATGGTGTCGGCTTGCCGTCCGCGGGGTGGCATACCGGCCGGGGCGCGGCCACGGTCGGCTCCGCGACCTTGAACAGCGCGGCCACCCGGTAGCAGTAGTGCGGACCGGCCCGGTTCAGGCCGGAGTACGTGTACGGCGGCGGCAGCGGGGTGCCTTTGTTGTTCTTCAGATTGCCGTTCTCGTACACCAGGTACTGGCTGAACCCGGGCGTGCTGGCCTGCGGGGTGAACTGCAACAGGATCTGTCCGGCCTTGGGGCTGCTCACGTTGACCGGCAGCCAGACCAGGCCGAACTGGCTCGACTGGCTGGTCGAGCCGGCACTCGGGGTAGCGCCGCCACGCGCGTGCCCGACCCAGAGCCCGGCCCCGGCACCCAGCAGTACCAGCGCGCACAGCGCGGCGACCAGCGGCCAGCGGCGCCGGTGCGGTACCGGTGCCGCCGGCGCCTCCGGCATCGGCCGCCGCGCGGTCATGGTCAGCAGCTCCTCGGGCACCCCGTCCGCATTGCCTGGGGGCGGGTACGCCGGGGCCGGCTCCGGAGCGTCGCCCGGCTGCGCCTGCTCGACCAGGGAGGCGACCGGGGAGGCGAGCAACGAAGCGACCGGCGGGGGTGGCGTCGGTGGCAGCGGCGGCGGGGCGTTGCCGGGCAGCGCACCGGCATGCCCGTACAGCGACTCGAACCCGGCGCGCAGCTGCGCCGCGGCCGGCCGGTCCGCCGGGTCCTTGGCCAGGCAGCCGCGCAGCAGCTGCCAGACCGCCTCGGACAGGCCCGACGGCCGGGGTGGTGGCGTCTCCAGGTGGGCGCGCAGCAGTTCCGGGGTGCTCGGTGCGGTGAACGGTCGCTCGCCGGTGAGCAGCTCGTACCCGGTCACGCCGAGCGCGTACACGTCCACGGCCGGGCCGGCCGCCCGCCCGGCGACCAGCTCCGGCGCCACGTACGCGGGCGTACCGACCAGTTGCGAGACCCGGGTCACCGCCGGGCTGTCCAGGATCCGGGCGATGCCGAAGTCGGTCAGCCGCGCCCACGGCTGCCCACCCCGCCGGACCACCAGCACGTTCTCCGGCTTCACGTCGCGGTGCACGATGCCGGCCTCGTGTACCGCGCCCAGCGCCGCGGCGAGCTGGGCCAGCAGCCGCAACCCGGTATCCAGGTCGGGCCGGTCGTCGCCGGCCGGCTGCCGGTGCCGGGCGGGGCCCGCCCGGTCCGGGGTCAGCAGCTGGCGCAGGTTGGGTCCGGCAACGAAGTCCATCACGATCGCCAACGTGTCGCCCTCGGCCACCAGGTCCTGGACGCGTACCAGGTTCGGATGGTCCACCGCGCGCAGCGCCGCCCGCTCGCGCAGGAACCGGGTCACCATCTCCGGGTCGCCGAGGTGCTCGGGGCGCAGTACCTTGACCGCGACGGTCTGCCCGTCGGCACGGCGGGTCGCCCGGTACACGTGGCCGCCGGTCCCGCTGCCGATCAGCTCCAGCAGCAGGTACCCGCTGCCAAGCGGCCGGGGCGCCGCCACGCCGAACGGGCCAGCCGGCGTACCGGTGCGCGGCGGGGTGGTGGGCAGCTCGCTCTCCTCCGGCACGGGGGTACTCGTCGCGGCCTCCGATCCGCTGGCTCGGGCGCGCCCTTGCGGTGCACGCCGCTTCTGCTGGGACGGGCGTACCATAACCGGCCCGGGCCGTTCCGTCACCCCGCGCACGGTGCCGGCCGGCCGGTGGCCGGGGCGGTCCGCCCGGCGAAGATGAATCGCTTGTCGCGTTCCACTGTGGACGCTCCCCCCTGGACGGCTCGGTACCGGCGCGGTGCGCCCGGACCCGCGGCCGGCCGGGCCGGCCACCGAGGCTAGGCCGGCCCGGCGGTACCGCGAAATCGGAAGCCCTCCCCAGACGTCGGGCTGGGAAGCCCTTCCCATCGATACGCCCCACCATCCTGGTGGGCCTTTGCCCTATCCTCAGGGTCGGCACAACGCGGCTTCTCAGGGGTCGGCACGGCGTGGCGACCCCCTGCCCCGGGAGGACTCATGCGGCTGCCCCTGCCCCGATTGCGACGATTGCGGCTCCGGTTGTCCCGGCGCCTGGTGCTGCGCGCCGGCCTGGCCGCGGTACTGGCCGCAGGGGCGCTCGCGGTCGGCTTCGGCAGCGGGTACAAGTCGGCGAACGTGGTGCTCACCGACGACGGCGGGTACGTGCAGAAGGGCAACCGGGTGGTGCACGTCAACGCCGCCAGCCGCGGAGTGGACGCGGAGGCGCCGTCGGACTCCACCACCGACGGCAGCACGCAGTTGCAGGTGACCCAGGACGGTAGCGGTGCGGTGATCGTGGTCGACCCGACCACCCACCAGGTGACCCGGCTGCCCACCGACACGCTCGCCCCGGCGCCGGTACCGCAGGCTCCGGCCGCGCCCGGACTCACCGCGTCCGCCGGTGGCGGGAAGGCGTACCTGCTCGATCCGAAGGGCGGGACGGTGAGCCAGCTCCCGGATGGCGCCGGCACGGCACCGGTCACTGTGGACACTCCGGAGAAGGTCGACCAGATGGTCGTGGACGGCTCGGGCACCGCGTGGGCCTACAACTCCTCGACCGGCGACCTGTTCCAGATCTCCGGGGACAAGGTGAGCGACAAGCAGCGCGCCGCCCACCCCGGTGACCACGTCACGCTCACCCTCGCCGGTGGGCGCCCGGTGGTGTACGACAGCAGCACCGGGGTGGGCACCGGATACGGCCAGGGCCCGGCGCTGGTACCGGTGGTCACCGGGATCAGCGAGGGTCTGGCCGCCGCGCCCGAGACGCCCCCGGTGGAGGGCAGCCACGGCGACCCGGAACTGGTGGTGGTGGCATCCAACGCGGATCTGGCCGTGGCTGACCTCAGCACCGGCCAGGTCCGGCAGGTCGTGCTGCCGGACCAGTCGGGCAACCAGTTCGGCGCCCCGGTGGTCGCCTTCGGCCGGGTGTACCTGCCCAACTTCACCAAGCGCCAGGTGACCATCCTGGACCTCGCGACGCTGCGGGTGGTGCGCAAGGTGCATGTCTGGGGGGCGTCCAGCCAGTTCCAGATCAGCGTGCAGGGCGACCGGGTATGGGTGAACGACCCGTACGAGCGCCAGATGATCAGCTTCGACGCCAACGGGAACGCGGACCCGATCGACAAGGGCCACGGCGACGGGTTGACCACCGGCGACCCGGCACCCAGCGCCTCCACCAGCCAGCCGCCCAACCAGCCGCCGGGCGTGCCGAACCTGCCGCCCGGGCCGACGGTCACCCCCCATACCACGACCAGCCAGCCGAAGCCGCAGCCCCCGAGGCGGGTCACCGTGCCGAAGCTGGTCGGGCTGACCCGGGCAGCCGCCAGGCAGGCCTGCCAGCGGGCCGGGCTGGACTGCCGGTTCGTGGCGAGCAACACCGGCACCGGCCAGACCGACGTGGTGATCTCCGCCGACCCGGCGCAGGGCAGCACGGTCAACCGTGGCTCGGCAGTGAACGTGGTCTACCGCGGGCCGGCGTCGGTACCGAACGTGGTGGGTGAGAAGTTCACCCAGGCGTGCGCCGGGCTGCAGGCCGTCCAACTGGGTTGTACCGGCCAGCCGGGCGCGCTTGCTCCCAACGCCCCCGCGGTCGCGGTGGTGTACCAGCAGGCGCCAACGGCCGGAACGCCACTGCACACCGGCAAGCCGGTGACCCTGACCTACTACTCGGATCTGGTGAGCACGCCGGCGGTGGTGGGCCAGACGTGGCAGGCCGCGTGCGCGTACATCTCGGCGGCGGGCCTCGCCTGCAACGCGTCGAATATCGGCGTCCCGCCGCCCGGCACCGCCAATGGCGTCGTGGTCGCGCAGGCGCCGGTGGCGGGTGCGGGCGCGAACCCGGCGCAGCCGGTGACGGTGCAGTACTACGGCTCGACCGGGGTACCGAACCTGTACGGCGCCAACCCGGTCCAGGCCTGCCAGGTGCTGCAGGCGGCGCTGCTGACCTGCAACGGTTCGGATACCGAGCAGACCACGGCGTGCAATGTGGTACACAGCCAGAGCATCGGGGCCGGCACCGTTGTCGCCCCGGGTACCCCGGTCACCTTCACCTACCTGGACGCCTGCCCGGTGCCGCTGCACAAGTGGAACCAGCGCAACTACGGCTGCCGGGACGCGTGCAACGGGAACTTCTTCAACAACCAGATAAACCTCTGGGGTGTCTACATTGGAATCGGCGGGCCGCCGCCCGGCTTCGGGCCGGGCGCTGCCGGGTACCAGAACACCGCCCAACCCGACATCGGCTCCGCCTACCCGGCCAGCGATGCCGGCAAGGGCGGCCTGATGGCCGTCTACGAGTCATACAAGTACCCACAGATATGCCTGGCGACCAACAGCTGCACACCTGACCAGATGAAGTACTACCTCTCGGGCAATCCGCAACCCTCACCCGGCTACACCTCCGCCGGTCCCGTCTTCTCCTGCTTCAACTCCGGCCTGCCCCAACCGGCGGGCACCCGGCCCCTGTGGGCCTTGTTCGATGGCAGGTTCTGGGTCTGGGCGGTCATCGGGA
>JAFMQQ010000701.1 GCA_017354595.1 Micromonosporaceae bacterium | reverse complement strand
CAGGCCGGGCACATGTAATCGAGGTAGATCTCGAGCGTCACCGGGGCAGTCGTCTGGCCGATCGAGATCGCCCCGGTGGCGGTGAGGTTGGCCGGCGTGACGAGTGGTCTGCTCGGGCTCGCCGCCGGCTGGTCGTGGCGCGTGGCGGAGTTGACCACGGCGATGACGATCGCCACCACCAGGCCGACGATGATCAGCCCGCCGGCGCCGGAGACCACCTTGATGCGGTTGCGCCGCCGGTGGGCGGCGAGCAGCTGTGCCTGTCGTTTCTCGTACGCTTTCAACCGGGCTGCCTTGGTCATGGTCGTGTCTCGCTTCCTCGAACTCCGGCTACCGGGCAGCCGCGCGGTCGGTCCGGCGGGCGGTCGTCCGGCAGCGGTACCCGGTGCGTCAGGATCCAGGTTGCGACACCGAGGCAGACCAGCATCGCGTTCGGCGCGACCGTCCCGCAGAGCCAACGTGGCGGCCGGGCGGTCAATCGCGCGCTTGCGCCGTCCACGCCCGTCACCGTGCTCTCCGAAGGGGCCGGCTCCTACCCGGCCATCGTCGAGGCGAGGCTAACTCTGGCCCGCGGCACGCGACCCGTGCTCTTGTGCCCTATGCGGCGGGACCTCGGACCCGTGCGTGCCGGGCGAGGCCCAAGCGACGCCGGCCGGGTTGCCGGTCAGGCAGGTCGACGATCGGCTCCCCGCTTGCCGGGTCGAGGGAGATTGACGTCCGTCACAGGCTCTGCGCCTGTGCGCGGGCCGCCTCCGCCTCGTCGGTACGCCCGAGCTCTTGCAGGCGCGCGGCGAGCACCCGCAGCGAGTCGGCCAGCTTCGGCCGGAACAGGACCGGGTACCGGTCGGCCAGCGCGCGGCGCAGCGCCACCGCCTCCTCGGCGGCGGACAACGCCTGTGCTCGCATATCGAGAGCGGCGCTGCGGATCGCGTAGTTGTGCAGGATGGTTGCGAGCATCTCCTGGTACGTCTCCGGAAGGTCGCCGCCCAGCGATCGCATTGTGGACAGCGCCTCGTCGAGGTTCGCCATCGCCTGCTTGCGACGGCCCAGGTGCCCAAGGTAGTTGGAGAGGTTGTTAAGGCTGAGTGCCAGGTCGGGCCGGTAGCGCAGCGGCTGGTCCGCCACCAGGAAACGGGTCAGCCTGACCGCTTCCATCGTGGCACTCACCGCCTCGTCATGCCGACCGAGGCCGGATAGGATGCTGCCGCGATTGCGCAGCGCCATGGCGAGACGCTCGCGGTAGGCCGGGTAGGCCTTCCCGAGTCGGCGCCACAACTCGACGGCGTGCCGGTTCACCTCAAGTGCATCGTCGTGGCGGCCGAGTTCGTCCAGCAGCACAGCGTGGTCACGCTCCACCTCCGCCAGTTCCAGGTCGGTGCCTGCATTGTCGGCCCGCACCCGCCGCTCAACCTCAAGCGCGGCCACCGCTTCGTGCCCCTCCGGGTCGCGGCGGGCCTCGGCGAGCGCGTTGGACAGCGTCCGGACGACCTCGTCGAGGGCGACCGGATCCGGCGCAGTGCCCGCCCGGTAGACGTTCACCGCCCGGCGGGCCGCGTCCAGCGCCTCCTCGCGCCGTCCCAGCCGGCGCAGCGCCATCGCCATTCTCCGCAACGCCCGGGCGAGTTTCCTGGTATGGGTACCCCGCTTCACCGCCCGCGCGGCGCGGTACAACTCGACCGCCTCGCGCGCCGCCTCGTAGGCCCGCTCGTAGGCGCCAGCCAGAAAGAGGATCATCGACTGGTTGGTCAACGCATGGCCAAGGCCGTCTGCCCGCCGGTCCGGCTCATCGTGATAGAGCGTGCGATAGATCTCGACCGACTCGTCGATCACCGCCAGCGCATCCTCGACCCGACCCAGTCCGAACAGTCCTGCCGACAGGTTGCTCATAGCGAGCGCGTAGAGCGCCTTGTACGAGCCGGGGAAGCGCTCGGTCAGCGCTTCGCTCAGATCCACCGCCTCATCCGCCGTATCGAGGCTCTCTTCGCGATATCCCAACTCGAGGAGCCGGTTGGCGAGGTCGATGAGCGAGCTGACGAGTTCGGGCTCGTATTCGGTGGGCTGGCGCCGGGCCAGATCGCGATGCACCCGTACCCGCACCGCCTCGGGCAACTGCCCGATCTGATCGGTCATGCGCGAGATGGTACGGCCGCTCAGGCCAACCGGGTGACCCTCACCGTCACGCCCAGGTGCGAGCTGGGTGGGCCGTGGTACACGCCCTTCAGCGGCGTCACGTCCTGGTAGTCGCGACCGCGGGCGACCACCACGTGCCGCTGGCCGGTCGGTACCCCGTTGGTCGGGTCGTACCCCTCCCAGCCGCCGCACCACCATTCGACCCAGGCGTGGCTCTGCCCCTCCACCGTCTCGTCCGCCATCGCCCGCGCCTGCGGATGCAGGTACCCCGAGACGTACCGGGCCGGGATGCCCAGCGCGCGCAGCATTCCCACGGTGAGGTGGGCGATGTCCTGGCACACCCCCTGCCGCTGCTGCCACGCCTGCAGCGCGCTGGTCTGCACCCCGGTCGA
>JAFMQQ010000158.1 GCA_017354595.1 Micromonosporaceae bacterium | reverse complement strand
CTGGTCGGGCAGGCACTCGGTGTGCCCGGCGGTGTACCAGGTGGCGACCAGCCGGTACCCGGGGCAGTGGCGCCGGCCCGGCCGGGCACGGTGGCGACGGTGCTCGGGCGCCGGTTCGGCATTCTCGCGGTGAGCAACGCAGAGCGCTGGGTGCGGGTACGACCCTTGTGCTAGCTATTCGGCCGAGGCATGACTATCGACAACAGACAGTCCCTGTGCGAGATTCTCGGCTGAGGCTTTCGCCGCACCTGCGGCCAACCGATCCTGCCCGCCGTCGACACTACCGCTTGTCGACCTGCCCACTGTGGAGAGGTTTCTGATCGTGTTTCCCCGGATCCTGCTGCGGCGGCGGTACCTGGTACCGCTCGCCGCCACCGTCGTCGCGTTCGTCGCCGCCTGGTTGGTGATACACCCCTGGCGTGCGGTCGGTGCCGACACGGCCGCTGACGACACACCGCCCGTACCGGCGCACATCAAGTCGATCGAGCCCGACGAGGACCTGCGCGGCCAGATGTTCGCGCAGGACGCGTACTACTCGGAGCGCCGCCTGGCCGGCGATACGCCGCTCTCCTTCGAGCAGAGCGGCCAGTTCCGGTCGGTGGCCGAGGACGCCACCCGGACGTTGCGGAGCAGCCGGCCGGTCAGCACGTCGTTCGCTGCCTGGACGCCGGCCGGTCCCAACCCGATCGTCCAGATTGGACGAACCAGCGGTGGTGCCGAGGCTGTCTCCGGCCGGATCGGCGCGCTGGCCATCCAGCCCGGTACCGGCCGGCTGATCCTGGGCGCCGCGCAGGGCGGCATCTGGACCTACGACACGGCCGCGGGCGTGTGGGTGCCGCGTACCGACAACCTGTCGGTACTCTCCATCGGTGCGCTGAAGGTCGCCCCGTCCAACCCGAACATCGTCTACGCCGGTACCGGTGAGGGTGCGCTCTCCGGCGACAGCTACTTCGGCAACGGTGTACTGAAGTCCACCGACGGCGGGACCACCTGGGCCAACGTCAGCGGCAACGCGTTCAAGGGCGTCTCCAGCGCCGGTATCGCGATCGACCCGACCAACGCCAACCACGTGTACCTCGCCGTCGGCCGCGGCCGTGGCGGCGCGCGCCGGGTCACCCCGCCGACGTCCACTGTGTACGGTGTCTACGAGTCAACCGATGGCGGGGTGCACTGGCGGGTGCTCAAGGGCACCACGGACGAGAACCACGGCGCCACCGACATCGAGGTCGACCCGGTCAACCCCAACATCCTGTACGCCTCGTTCTGGGCGGACGCGATGTACAAGTCCACCAACGGTGGCCGTACCTGGTCGCCGATCATGGGTGGGCTGCCCGCCGGCGCCGACTACGTGACCGGCGCGACCCGGTTCTCCATCGGGCTGTCCCACCCGGCCGGCCAGTCCGCGGTGCTCTACACCGGCTTCGACTACTACGACGCGAGCGGCAAGTACCACCCGTCCGGCCTCTGGAAGTCCACAAACGAGGGTGGCAGCTGGTCGCTGCTGCCGGGCGGCAGCGGGGTGGACACCATCACCGACTACTGCGGCACGCAGTGCTTCTACGACAACGTGGTCGAGGTCGACCCGACCAACGCGAACATCGTCTACATCGCCGGCTCGTACAACTACGGCATCGGTTCCGGCGGCATCTACCGCTCGACCGACGGCGGCCAGACCTGGAAGAGCCTCGGCTACGACCTGCACCCCGACTTCCACGCGATCGCGATCCAGCCCGACCATCCGTCCAATGTGCTCATCGGCAACGACGGCGGGGTGTGGTACTCGACCACCTCCGGTGGCCGCAACAACCCGGGTGACAAGCTGTCCGCGGCGGACTGGCAGGACCTCAACGGTACGGTCGACCCGGCCACGGCCGCGGTACTGCACCGGACCAACCTGAACATCACCCAGTTCACCAGCGTCGCCAACAACCCGGCCATCCCCGGCCGGCTGTGGGGCGGCAGCCAGGACAACGGCACCGAGCGCCGGTCGACCGGGGCCGGCAACACCGACACCTGGTTCGACGTGGGCAGCGGTGACGGCGGCCAGGTGCTGGTCGACCCGAACAACGGCAACTTCACCTTCGGTACCTTCTTCGGCATCTCGCCGTACCGGTTCAGCGGCGCGGCCCCCGACTTCTTCACCAACCAGTCGATCACCCGTGGCATCAACACCGGTGAGCGGTCGGAGTTCTACATCCCGTGGGTGATGAACCAGGCCAACCCGAACCAGCTGTTCCTCGGCACCTACCGGCTGTACCGCACCAACAACGCCGAGGCACCCCGCGCCGGCGACGTGACCTGGACGCCGATCAGCCCGGACCTGACCAGCGGCTGCACCGGTACCGCACCCAACGGTGCCCGTGGCTGCCTGCTCTCCGCGGTCGGCATGGCCGAGGGCGGCGACGGGGTCTACACCGGTTCCGACGACGGGCTGGTGTACGTCAGCCCGAACGCGGTGACCAGCAACAGTCCCACCTGGACCCGGGTGGGCAAGACTGCGTTGCCGGCCCGCCCGGTCACCGGCTTCGCCGTGGACCGCTCGAACTGGCGCACCGCGTACATCTCCTACGCCGGCTACAACGCCGCGACCAGGAGCCGGCCTGGGCACATCTTCGCGACCAGCGACGGTGGCGCGTCCTGGGCGGACATCAGCGGCAACCTGCCCGATGCGCCGGTCAACTCGGTGGTGCTCGACCCGGCCACGCCGGGAACCCTGTACGCCGCAACGGATGTGGGTACGTTCGTCACCAAGGACGGTGGCGCCCACTGGGGGCCGCTCTCCAGCGGGATGCCGATCGTCTCGGTGTGGACGCTCGACTTCGATCCGTCGCACCGGCAGCTGGCCGCCGCCACCCACGGCCGCGGCGCGTACACCACCACCGACCCGACGGCGCGGCCTGCGCTGGTTGAGTCCACTTCGGACACCGGGGTACCGGTCGGGCCGGGCAGCAACGTGGACTACACAATCAAGGTGCGCAACGTGGGCAACACCGACGCCACCGGTGTCACGGTCACCGATCCGCTGCCGGCGAACACGAGCTTCGTCTCGGCCAGCAACGGTGGCAGCCAGGCGCGCGGTGCGGTCAACTGGAGCGGGCTGACCGTACCGGCGGGTGGCAGCGTCTCGCTGAGCCTGACGCTGCGCATCTCGCCGTCGCTGAAGAGTTCCGTGACCGCGATCGTCAACGACCACATCAGCGTGAACTCGACCCAGCACGCCGGCACCTCAAGCAGCCCGCACGCCACGCCGATCGCGCCGGCGCACGCGGCCGCCTTGACGCCGGCGGCGCAGACCGACGGTGCCCGTACCGGCCAGTCGGTGGATTACCAGATCCACCTGGGCAACGCCAGCTTCAATGCGGACAGCTACACGCTGTCGGCGGCGGGCGGGTTCCCGGCCACGGTGCTCGACGCGACGTGTACCAGCCCGCTGACCACGACGCCGACCGTCGCCTCCGGGGCAAGCACGGACTTCTGCGTACGGGTGAGCGTGCCGGACGGTACGCCCAACGCGGCCACCAACCGCACCACGGTCACGGCGACCTCGGTCGGCGACCCGACCGCGTCAGGATCCGCAACCGTCGATACGATCCCGGTCGCGGTGGACACCCTGCTGGTCGACGGCGACAACGGCGCCCCGGACACCAGCTCCTTCTACAAGCAGGCGCTCACCGATAGCGGGACACCGTTCAGCTACTGGGATCTGGGCACGGCGTCGAGCCTGCCGCAGCATTACCTCAACGCGTTCAAGCACGTGGTCTGGTTCACCGGCCAGTCGTACCCGGGCCCGATGCTGCCGTACGAGACGGAGCTCGCGGCTTATCTGGACGGCGGTGGCCACCTGTTCCTCTCCGGTGACGACCTGCTCGACCAGAACGCTGGTACCACCGCCTTCGTGCACAACTACCTGCATGTCAACTGGGACGGCTCGGAGACACAGAACGACCGGGCGACCAGCAACGTGAATGGCGTGGCGGGCAGCGCGGTATCCGACGGGATCGGGTCCGTACCGCTGGACCTGGCCCTCTTTGATGGCAACCAGTTCAGCGACGAGATCACCCCGATCGCGCCAGCGGCACCCGCGTTCACCGATGATGCCGGCCAGACCGACGGCCTGTCGGTGGACTCCGGCACCTACAAGGTGGTCTTCGTCGCCTTCCCGTTCGAGGAGTACGGCACCGCGGCACAGCGGGCCGACTTCATCACCCGCGTACTGACCTACTTCGGCTGATTCAGGAGGGGGTGGGCGCACGCGTGCCCACCCCCCAAGCCCGCCGGTAACCAGGTCCCGACTTCGGCTACAGCCACCGACATGCGCGCCGAGCGTGACGCTGACAACGCCGCCGTTGAGGCCACGCAGCGACGGCTGGCGGGTCAGCTCGCCGCCACGAGCCAGGTGGAGTCTGACCGGACGGGCGCCGCTCTGCTGTCCCGCTTCGGAGCATGATGTCTGACCGTCGGTTCGACTTCCACCAGTTCCGGTAGTGCTGACGCGCGAGGTGGCGTCCCGATCGCTCTCGCGCTCCGCGATACCCTGACGCCACGCGCCGACGTCCCACACTCGTGCCGGATTCGTCGATAGCGTGGCCGGGTGGCTGCACCGGCCGCCTCGCGGGTCAAGACCTTCCTCGCCCTGATGGGCGTCATCGCAATACCGGTGACCTACGGTCTGGTCACCGGCTGGAACCCGCTGCCGGGCCTGGAAAGCAAGGTGACCGGCTGGTTCGACCGGCCGCGGGTGCTCTCCCAGCCGGCGCCCGCCTGGGTGGTCCGCCCCGCCGACCAGCCCTCCTCCGCCGCCGGCGTCGGCAACGTCGTACTGCTGGCCGGGTCCAGCACCATCGACGCGCGCGACCAGCGCACCGGCGCGAGCCGCTGGTCCAGGTCGGCCGACTGGAGCGCGCTGGCCGGCGCGCCGAACCGCGGCGGCATCGTGGTGGTGCTCGGCACCAGGGGCAAGGGCTTGCTGGTCGTCAGCCCGGACACCGGAATTCCACTGTGGAGTGATCCGAAGGCGAGCGGGGTGTGGACCTTCGCCGACCTGGTACTGTCCGCCAGTTGCCAGGACGCCTTCACCTGTACCGTCGCCGCGCACAGCCCGTACAGTGCCGGCGTGCTGTGGCAGGTGAGCGTCTCCGGAACGGCGCGCACCTTCACCGGCGCGAACCAGCCGCTGAGCCAGGTACGCCCGCTCGGCTCGCTGCAACCGGCCGGGTTGGCGGCGGTACCCGAGCCGGCGCCCAACCTGCTCGGCTTCCCGTTCGACAACCAGGTGCAGGTGGTCGACATCCGCAGCGGGCACCGGGTGCGCAGCTACAAGTCCAGTGACAGCACCCGGGTCACCGTCGCCGGCGACCGGGTACTGGTCAGCACCGCCCAGTACCGCGACGGGCGCTGCCGGTTCGCGGCCAGTGCCCGCGACCCGGCCACCGATCGCGAGGTGTGGCACCGGGACGGGTACGACCTGGGTACCTCGGGCGGCCTCGGCTGCGACCAGCGGCGAGATCCGGCCGGCGGTGGCGGCCTGGTCGCCGCGGTCGCCCCGGACGGGCGGGGTGCGCTGCTGCGCATCTCCGGTGGCGGGGTGGCGTACCAGACCGGGCAGGACGAGTCGCTGGTCGCCACCGACGGCGTGATGGCGGTGGTACGCAGCGCCAACGGGGCGACAGTCCGTGGCGTACGGGTCGCCGACGGTGGCGAGGTGTGGCACCGGCCGGCCGGGCGGAGTGCCCAGATCGCCGCGCTCCCCGGCGCGGTGGTCCTGGCCGACCCGGGTGGCGGCCGGCTGGTCGTGCTGGCCGATTCGGGTGGGGTGCTGGTCGACGCGAAGAGCACCGCCACCGTGCTGGGGTACGCCGACCACGGTGTGGTGATCAACATCGGCCGCAGCCTCGGGCTACTGCCGTATGGTTCTATCTCTTCATGACCTTTGCGTACACGCCGCTGCTGCCGTTGGGTGAGGACAAGACCGAGTACCGGCTGCTGACCCGGGACGGGGTCGAGGTGGTGGACGGGCCTGATTTCGCCGGCGGGGCGGGTGGAGCCGGCACCCGGCCACGGCGGATGCTCACCGTGGAACCGGAGGTACTCACCGCGCTGACCGCGGAGGCGATGCACGACATCGCCCACTTCCTGCGCCCGGCGCACCTGGCCCAGCTTCGCTCCATTGTGGACGACCCGCAGGCCTCGCCGAACGACCGGTTCGTCGCGCTGGACCTGCTGCGCAACGCGAACATCGCGGCCGGCGGGGTGCTGCCGATGTGCCAGGACACCGGTACCGCCATCGTGATGGCCAAGCGCGGCCGGCACGTGCTGACCGATGGCAGCGACGAGCGGGCGATCGCGCGTGGCGTCTTCGACGCGTACACCCGGCTGAACCTGCGCTACTCGCAGCTCGCCCCACTCTCCACTTGGGACGAACGCAACACCGGCAACAACCTGCCGGCGCAGATCGAGATCTACGCCGGCGACGAGCACCCGGACAGCTACGAGTTCCTGTTCATGGCCAAGGGCGGCGGGTCGGCGAACAAGTCGTACCTGTACCAGGAGACCAAGGCGATCCTCAACCCGACCGGCATGATGCGTTTCCTGGAGGAGAAGCTGCGCCTGATCGGTACCGCCGCCTGCCCGCCGTACCACCTGGCGATCGTGATCGGTGGCACCTCGGCCGAGTACGCGCTGAAGACCGCCAAGTACGCCTCGGCGAAGTACCTCGACAACCTGCCCACCACCGGATCGCCGACCGGGCAAGGCTTCCGCGACCCGGCGCTGGAGGCCGAGGTGCTGGAGCTGACCCGCCAGTTCGGCATCGGTGCCCAGTTCGGCGGGCGGTACTTCTGCCACGACGTACGGGTGGTGCGGCTGCCCCGGCACGGCGCCTCCTGCCCGGTGGCGATCGCGGTCTCCTGCTCGGCCGACCGGCAGGCGCTGGCCCGGATCACCCCCTCCGGTGTGTACCTGGAACAGCTGGAGACCGACCCGGCGCGCTTCCTGCCCGACGTCGATCTGTCCACTTCGGACGATCCGCCGGTCGCGGTGGACCTGGCCCAACCGATGGCTGGGATCCGGGCACAGCTGTCGCGC
>JAFMQQ010000157.1 GCA_017354595.1 Micromonosporaceae bacterium | reverse complement strand
CCCCTGGCCGGCGCGGCAAGCTCACCAGCGTCTGGACGCTGCTCACGCTGGTCGCTCCGGAGCTGGGCGAGTGGGCGGCATACTTCTCCTCCAGTGCGGCGAAGCGGGCGGCGGCCGAGGCCGGCATCCCCCGGGTGGTGACCGCTCGGGAGGCCGACGATCTGGTGCGCTCCGCCGAGTCGTTCGTCACGGTCGTGGAGCTCGCCCTGGGCCTGGCTCACCCGACGCTGCTCGACGAGCTCGCCGCCTGACATCCGGATGCGAAGCACCACCGACGCGGCCCGGCCGGCCGGACCCGGTCGCCCGGGCCGTATCGAGCCGACCGATCTGGGCCGGCTGCGGGCGATCGTGCGCGACACCGATCCGCGGATGGCCGTCCATGACCGCATGCCCCTGCTGGAGCCGTTGCAGCCGTTGCTGGGCGGCCTGCGGCGTGGCGCGGTGGTGGCGGTCGACGGAGACGCCGGCCGCACCTCGCTGGCCATGGCCCTGCTGGCCGGTGTATCGGCAGCGGGTGGCTGGTGCGGTGTGGTGGGTATGCCGTCGTGGGGTTGCCTCGCCGCCGCGGGATACGGCGTGCGGCTGGACCGCCTGGCGCTGGTACCCGAGCCCGGCACCGCATGGGCGGAGGTGGTCGCCGCGCTAGCGGGTGGCATGGACGCGGTGCTGGTACGGCCACCGGCGCCGGTACCGGGCCGGCTGGCGCGCCGGCTGGCCGCCAAGGCCCGCCAGTCCGGCTGCACGCTGCTGACTCTGGGCCGGGTGTGGGAGGGCTGCGACACGCGGGTCAGCACGTACGGCGTAGAGGGTGTCGGCAGGGGTGGGTGGGAGGGACTGGCCGCCGGCCGGGGTCGGTTGCGCGCCCGTCGGGTCACCGTGGTCGCGTCCACCCGGCCCGGCATCGAACTGGACCTGTGGCTGCCCGGCGAGGACGGCACCGTACGCGATCGTGGCGACTCCTCGGTGTCAGGACGCGGAGGAGTCTCCGCGCTCAGTTCCCGGGCGGCGTCATGAGCCGCACGCTGTTCGTGTGGTGTCCCGACTGGCCGGTGCTCGCCGCCGAGCTGGTCGACGGGGTGTCCGCGCACGCGCCGGTCGCGGTGCTGCACGCCAACCGGGTGGTCGCCTGCTCACCGGCGGCCCGTGCCGAGGGGGTCCGGCGCGGGCTGCGCAGGCGCGAGGCGCAGGGCCGCTGCCCGCATCTGATCGTCGTGGACCACGACCCGGGGCGGGACGCGCGCGGGTTCGAACCGGTGGTCGCCGCGGTCGAACAGGTCGCCCCCGGGGTTGAGGTGGTCCGCCCCGGCGCCTGCGCGCTGGCGGCCCGCGGTCCGGCGCGCTACTTCGGCTGCGAACAGGCTGCGGCGGAGCAGATCGTCGAGCACGTGGCCCAGGCATGCGGAGTGGAGGCGCAGGCCGGTATCGCCTCCGGCGCCTTCGCCGCCGGGCTCGCCGCCCGGCAGGGGCGCATCGTCCCACCCGGCGGGACACCGGCCTTCCTCGCCGACCTGGATATCTCTACAGTGGACAGACCGGAGCTGGTGGACCTGCTGCGCCGGCTGGGCATCCATACCCTGGGCGAGTTCGCCGCGCTGCCGGCCACGGATGTGCTGGCCCGGTTCGGGGCGGAGGCGGCGCTGGCGCACCGGCTGGCCGCCGGCCGCGACGAGCGGCCCCTCGCGGCCCGCCAGCCACCGCCCGACCTGGCGGTGGTCGAAGAGTTCGACGAACCGCTGGAGCGGGTGGACGTGGCCGCCTTCGCCGGCCGGCAGTTGGGCCAGCGGCTGCATGACCGGCTGGCCGGGTACGGGCTGGCCTGCACCAGGCTCGGCATCACCGCCACCACCGGGCACGGCGAACAGCTGCACCGCACCTGGCGCCACGACGGGCTGCTGTCCGCGGCCGCCATCGGCGACCGGGTGCGCTGGCAACTGGACGGTTGGCTCTCCGGTACGGGTCGGGTGGCGGGACCCACCGCCGGGATCACCCGGCTGCGGCTGACACCCGAAGGAGTGGTCGCACACGCCGGGATGCAGGCCGGGCTGTGGGGCGATGGCGGCGACGGGTGGGAGCGGGCGGACCGGGCGCTCTCCCGGATACAGGGCCTGCTCGGACCGGAGGCGGTACTGGTACCGGTACCCAGTGGGGGGCGGGACCCGGGCGACCAGATCACCCTGGTGCCCTGGGGTGACGAGCGGACACCCGCCCGCCCAGCCGCCGGGGCGTGGCCGGGACATCTGCCCCCACCCGTGCCGGCGATCACAGCGCACGCCACGCCGGTCGCGGTGCTCGACGAGGCGGGCGAACCGGTCGGGGTGACCGCCCGGCTCGCGGTGACCGCCGCGCCGGCCCGACTCTCCACAGCAGACAGTCGGGGGAGAGCGCGGATCGTGGCCTGGGCCGGCCCCTGGCCGGTCGAGGAGCTGTGGTGGACGACGATTCCGGGTCGCGGCGTGGCGCCAGACACCGCCGAGCCGGAATGGTCGCGGCCGGAGACCAGCAAGCAGCGGGCGCGGTTCCAGGTACAGCTGGAAGACGGCCGGGCGATGCTGCTCACCCTCACCGGGGGTCGGTGGCAAATCACGGCGGTGTACGACTGATGGGCTGGGACAATCCCGACCTGCCCTGGTCGGAGTTCGAGCGTCGGCTCTCCGGCCGGGCGCCGATCGTCGTCGACCCGGTCACCACCGACTACGGCGATGGCAGCGACTCACCCGCGTGGACCCGCAAGCGGGCGCGGTACGAGGCACCCACCCTGGTACGCCAGAAGTCCACAGTGGACTATGTGGAGCTCCACTGCCACACCAACTTCAGCTTCCTCGACGGGGCCAGCCAGCCCGAGGACCTGGCCGAGGAGGCGGTCAAGCTGGGGCTTTCCGGCCTGGCCGTCACCGATCACGACGGCTTCTACGGCGTGGTCCGCTTCTCCGCCGCCGCGCGGGGCAACGGGCTGCCCACCATCTTCGGCGCCGAGCTCTCGCTGGACCTTCCCCGACCGCAGAACGGCGAACCCGACCCGGTCGGCCGGCACCTGCTGGTGCTCGCCCGCGGCCGGGAGGGGTACGCCCGCCTGGCCCGTACCATCTCCCTGGCGCAGATCGCGGGCAAACAGAAGGGCCGGCCGGTGTACGACCTCGAGAAGGTCGCCGCCGACCTGCGTGACCACGTGCTGGTGCTGACCGGGTGCCGCAAGGGACACGTACCCGCCGCGCTGGCCGGGTCCGGGCCGGCCGCCGCGGCCCGGGAGCTGGACCGGCTGGTCGCGCTGTTCGGGGCGGAGAGCGTCGCGGTCGAGCTGACCCGGCACGGCAACCCGGACGACGACGAGCGTTGCGACGCGCTCGCCGACCTGGCCGCCACCGCCGGACTGTCCACAGTGGCCACCGGCAACGTGCACTACGCCAAGCCCGGTGACCACCGGCTGGCCGCCGCGCTGGCGGCGGTACGGGCGCGGCGCAGCCTCGACGAGATCGACGGATGGCTGCCCGCCGCCGGCGCCGCCCACCTGCGCAGCGGCGCCGAGATGGCGGCCTGGCTCTCCGGCCACCCGGACGCGGTCACCCGTACCGCCGCCCTGGGCCGGGAACTCGCCTTCGACCTGAACCTGGTGGCACCCCAGCTTCCGGCCTGCAAGGTGGGCGAGGGGCACACCGAGATGAGCTGGCTGCGCCGCCTCACCGAGGAGGGGGCACAGGCCCGGTACGGCTCGCGGGAGGGCAACCCGGAGGCGTACCGGCAGATCGACCACGAGCTGGACATGATCGAGCAGCTCGGCTTCCCGGGGTACTTCCTCATCGTGCACGAGATCGTGCAGTTCTGCCGGGAGCAGAACATCTACTGCCAGGGTCGCGGCTCGGCGGCGAACTCCGCGGTCTGCTACGCGCTGGGCATCACCAACGTCGACTCGGTGCGCTGGAAGCTGCTCTTCGAACGGTTCCTCGCGCCGGAGCGCGACGGGCTGCCCGACATCGACCTGGACATCGAGTCCGACGAGCGGGAGCAGGTGATCCAGCACGTCTACGAGACATACGACCGGCAGCACACCGCGCAGGTAGCCAACGTCATCTCGTACCGGCCGCGGTCCGCGGTCCGCGACATCGCCCGGGCGTTCGGCTTCTCACCCGGGCAGCAGGACGCCTGGAGCAAGCAGATCGACCGCTGGGGCGCGACCGCCGACGTGGAGGACATCCCGGCGCACATCATCGAGTACGCCAACAAGCTGCAGACCTTCCCCCGGCACCTGGGCATCCACTCCGGTGGCATGGTGATCTGTGACCGGCCGGTGATCGAGGTCTGCCCGGTTGAGTGGGCGCGGATGGCGGATCGCAGCGTCCTGCAGTGGGACAAGGACGACTGCGCCGATGTCGGCCTGGTCAAGTTCGACCTGCTCGGCCTGGGCATGCTCTCCGCCCTGCACTACGCCTTCGACATGATCGACGATGAACTGGACCTGACAAACATGCCGCTGGACGATGCCGAGGTCTACGAGATGCTCTGCCGGGCCGACTCCATCGGGGTGTTCCAGGTGGAGAGCCGGGCGCAGATGGCCACCCTGCCCCGGCTGAAGCCACGCGAGTTCTACGACCTGGTGGTGGAGGTGGCGCTGATCCGGCCGGGCCCGATCCAGGGCGGCTCGGTGCACCCGTACATCAGGCGGCGCAACGGGAAGGAGGAGCCGACCGTACCGCACCCGTTGATGAACAAGGCGTTGGAGAAGACCCTGGGCGTACCGCTGTTCCAGGAACAGCTGATGCAGCTGGCGATCGACGTGGCCGGGTTCGACGCCGGCGAGGCCGACCAGCTGCGCCGGGCGATGAGCGCCAAGCGGTCGATGGAGCGGATGAACCGGTTGCGCCGGCGGCTGTACGAAGGGATGGGGCGTAACGGGATCACCGGCCAGATCGCCGACGACATCTACCTCAAGCTCTCCTCCTTCGCCAACTTCGGCTTCCCGGAGAGCCACGCGATGAGCTTCGCCTACCTGGTCTTCGCCAGCGCCTGGCTCAAGCGCTACCACCCGGCCGCGTTCTGCGCGGCGCTGCTCGGCGCCCAGCCGATGGGGTTCTACTCGCCGCAGACCCTGGTCGACGACGCGCGCCGGCACGGCGTCGAGGTACGCCGCCCGGACATCAACGCCAGCGGCGTCAAGGCCACCCTGGAGTCCACAAGCGACTGTCGTCGGTCGGCGGGTGGCGAGGGGGAGCCGCCGGGCGACTGGGGCAAGGGTGGGCCGGCGGTACGGCTGGGCCTGGATACGGTACGCGGCCTGGGGGAGCAGGTGGCCAAGCGCATTGTGGAGCAACGGGACGCCGGCGGACCGTACCGGGACATGGTGGATCTGGCCCGGCGCGCCGACCTGACCAGGGCGCACCTGGAGGCGCTGGCCACCGCGGACGCCTTCGCCTGCTTCGGCCTGACCCGGCGGGCGGCGCTGTGGGCGGCGGGCGCCGCGGCACAGGAGCGCGAGGAGCACCTACCTGGGACTGCCACCGGCGTCACCGCGCCGATGCTGCCCGGGATGGAGGCGGTGGACCGGCTGGTCGCCGACGTATGGGCCACCGGGCTGTCCCCGGAGACACACCCGGCCCAGTTCGCCCGCGCGCACCTGGAGAGCCTGGGCGCGTTGCCGATCGAAGCACTGGCCACAGTGGACGATCGGGAGCGGGTACTGGTCGGCGGGATCGTCACCCACCGGCAGCGGCCGGCGACCGCCGGCGGGACCACCTTCATCAACCTGGAGGACGAGACCGGCCTGCTCAACGTGGTCTGCTCGCAGGGCCTCTGGCTGCGGTACCGCAGGGTGGCCCGGGCCAGCGCGGCGCTGCTGGTGCGCGGCCGGCTGGAGAAGGCCGACGGCGTCATCAACCTCAACGCCGACCAGCTCGCCCCGCTGACCGTCCCGATCCGCTCGCCGTCCCGCGACTTCCGCTAGCCTGCGAGGGTCCGGCCGAGGGTTGAGCGCAGTTGGCGGCACATCAGCGAAGGAGATCGTGGTGGAAGACTTCCGTGGCATGGGCCTCGCCGACCTTCGCGCCGCCCTCGACGGTTCGCCGCCGCCGCTGCCCGCTCCGGTCCTGGACACAGTTCTTTCCATGGCGCGCCCCTCCGTGCAGTTGACCGCCGGCGATGGCGACCCACGCGCGGGCACCTACGGTGGCCTGCCGGCGCTGCCCGCCGATCTCGCCTGGCCGTCCCGGGACCAGCGGCCGCTCACGCTCGTCGCCCAGCTGGACTGCGCGGTCCTCAGCTACCTCCTCGGTCCAGAGTGGACATTACCGAAGGATGGGAGGCTGTTCTTCTTCCACGACGACGATTTGAGTACCGACGATCAGGCCGGGCGCGTCCTGCACGTTGGCGGTGACCCGGCAGTCGGCGCGGCGCCGGCGGACGCCGCGGTCATCCCACCGATACCGCTGGTCGCCACGCGCTGCTGGTCGGTGCCCGGCATGGCCGCCGACGAGTTGACCGGGAGCATGGCCGGCGATCTGCTCGGCACGCTGGATGTGCTGTCCCGGATGAGCGACGTGGTGCCGTACCCGCCGCACCAGGTTCTGGGTTGGCTCGGTGACGACTACTACCCCCCGTACCCGCAACTGCGCCCGCTGCTTCAGCTGGCAGGCGAGCAGGGCACCGCATGGGGTGAGTGCGTGCGTATCGCCTTCCTCCTGTCCGAGGAGGACCTGCGGGCGGCACGCCTGGACCGGGTCCGCGTCAGCCACGAGGTGGCCTGACCGGCGGGCCTGGAGATTCGGGGCCTTGGTGAGCAGGAACTCGACTACCCGGCGGCGACCATGGCCGGCCGCCCAGATCAGGGCGTACTCGACGGCCGCTGTGGCCCGAGTGGCGGACCGCGGGCACCGATCCGCGCCGGCACCGCAATGTCGGCCCGCAGGCGGCCGTCGGCCGCGAAGTAGCCCCGTACCGTGTCCAGATCTCCGAGCGCCGCCGCGAAAGCAGAGGTCATCGACGACGTCGCCGCCTCAGCGGCAACTGGTTGAAGCAGTAGTACAGCGCCAGCGCCCCGTGTACCGCGAGCGTGGCGATCGCGTTGACAAAGGCGAGCCCGATCGTGAGGGCGTACGC
>JAFMQQ010000700.1 GCA_017354595.1 Micromonosporaceae bacterium | reverse complement strand
CCGGCTCCACGGCCAGGTGCGGCAGCGACCGGTCCAGCCACCGGGGCAGCCACCAGTTGGCCCGGCCGAACAGATGCATCAGCGCCGGTACCAGTACCGTGCGCAGCAGGAAAGCGTCGATGAAGACCGCGCAGGCCAGCCCGACGCCGAACTCGGCCACCTCGCGCTGGCCGGCGAAGACGAAGGAGAGGAAGACGCAGACCATGATGGTGGCCGCGGCGGTGATCACCCGGCCGGTGGCCGCCTGCCCGGTGGTGACCGCGAGCCGGTTGTCCCGGGTGTGCACCCACTCCTCGTGCATCCGGCTCACCAGGAACACCTGGTAGTCCATCGAGAGTCCAAAGAGGACAGCGAGCATCACGGCGGGCAGGAAGGCCTCCACCGGTCCGGCGTGGCCCAGGCCCAGCGCGTCACTGCCCCAGCCGAACTGGAACAACGCGACCACCATGCCGAAAGAGGCGCCCGCCGCGAGCAGGTTCATCGCCGCAGCGGTCAGCGGTACCAGCAGACTGCGGAAGGCCACCAGCAGGAGCAGGAAGCCCAGTCCCACGATGACCCCGATGAACAGCGGCACCTTGCCGGTAAGCACTGCGGCGAAGTCGTCCACGATCGCGGTCTGCCCGCCCACGTACACGGTCATCGTGGTGCCCCGCTCGGCAGGTGGGATGACCTCGTGCCGCAGCCGGAGGATCAGGTCGCTGGTCGCGATGTCCTGGGGTGATGTGGTCGGGATGACCTGGATGATGCCCAGGCCGCTGCCGGGGCGGGTGGGCAGGCCGAAGGCGGTCTGCACGCCGGCGGTGTGCCGGACCGTATCGGTGAGCCTGGCCAGCGCCTGCTGGTCCACAGTGGAGTGTGTCTCGGCGACCAGTTGCAGCGACCCGTTGAAGCCTGGACCGAAGCCCTGCACCATCAGGTCGTACGCCTTGCGGGTGGTGCTGCCAGCCGGGTCGTTGCCCTGGTCCGAGGTGCCCAGGTGCAGGTCGAGCACTGGCGCGGCGAGCACCAGCAGGATGGCGAGCGCGACCGGGGCGAGCAGCAGCCGGCGGCGTTGCAGCACGGCGGCCCAGCGCGCCCAGAAGCCCCGCGTGTGCACCTCGTGCGGGCCCTCGCTGGCCAACCGGCGGCGCTCGCGCCGGCCGAGCACGCGGGTGCCGATCAGGCGCAGCAGGGCGGGCAGCAGAGTGATCGCGGCGGCGACGTTGAACAGCACCATCACGGCGGCGGACAGGCCGATGCCGCCGAGGAAGCTGACGCCGAGCACGTAGAGGCCGAGCATGGCGATGCAGACGGTCAGCCCGGCGAAGATGACCGCCCGGCCGGACGTGTTCAGCGCCCGTACCACCGACTCCTCTGTGGACAGTCCGGCCTTCAACCCGTTGCGGTGCCTGGTCACGATGAACAGGGCGTAGTCGATGCCGACGCCGAGGCCGATCAGCGTGGCGAAGGTGGGTGCCAGCGTCGCGATCTGCGGGCCGTTGCTGAGTAGGCCGATGGCCATCTGCGCGGCGGCCAGGGAGACGACCGCGGTCGCCAGTGGCAGCAGCATGGACAGCAGCGAGCCGAAGGCGATCAGCAGCACGATGGCGGCGGCCGCGACGCCGACCACCTCGGTTATCCCGATGGCGATCTGGTTGGCCTGCTGGATGGCGTTGCCACCCAGTTCCACTTGAAGGTTCGGGGTACGCGCGGATTGCGCGATAGCGATGATGTTCCGGACATCGGCCCGCGGTACCCGCCGGCCGATGGTGGTCAGGTGCAGTGTCGCGTAAGCGGTCTTCCCGTCCCGGCTGATCTGCGCCGCACCCTGCTGCGAGTACGGGCTGCCGATCTGTGCCACCTGCGGCGCGTGCGAGAGGCGTTCCAGCATCGCGCTGATCGGCTGCTGTACCGCCGGGTCGCGTACGCTGCCGGTGGTGACGTGCCACACGACGGTGTCCGATTCACCGGCCTGTTGCGGGAATGCCGTCTGTAGCAGGTGCAGCGCCGTGGTCGACTCGGTTCCCGGAAGGGCGAAGTCGTCGGTGTATGCGGTGCCGACGGTTTTGTTGACTGCGGTCACACCGGCCAGCGCGATCAGCCAGAGTGCGAGAACAACGAAACGGTGGCGGTAGCACCATCGCGCAATGCCGGCCATCGGCCCCCCGTACCTCGAACGGTCGGTATGCGGGTGTGATGTTATCCGGCTGATGCTGACAGCCTGCTGAGAGGGTGGGGGCTGGCGCGGCGAGTGGGTTAAGCCGGTCCGCATCGGGGGTAGCCGACGGGGTGCTGGCAGATCTGGTTCTGGCGGCGATTATCGCCGCCACCCTCTCATTCATCGCGCTGTTCGTCCGTCATCCGCGGTACGACCGGCCGGCGTCGGCCACCGCCGGTGCCTGGCCGGCGGCGCTCGGGTCAGGCGGCGCCGGATGTCTGCCAGGTGTGCCGGGTGAGCAGTTGCCGCGCCTGGTCGGCGACCTCCGCGTCCACGGTCACCGCGTACTGCGTCGCCTGAAGCGAGCTGCGGGAGCTGAAGTCCCGCCG
>JAFMQQ010000699.1 GCA_017354595.1 Micromonosporaceae bacterium | reverse complement strand
AGCGCGCCACAGCAGCGCGCGCCCGAGCGATCGCGGTGGCCCGGTCCGGCGCGCTGATCACCAGCTTCGCCATCAGCGAGTCGTAGTGCGGGGTGACCGTGGTACCGGCGGCGTAGCCGGCGTCCACCCGGATCCCCTCGCCGGCCGGCTCCACCCAGGTGGTGATCGCGCCCGGGCCGGGCAGGAACCGCTTCGGATCCTCCGCGTTGAGCCGCAGCTCGATCGCGTGCCCGGTCGGCACCGGGTTGGTGCCCGCCGGCCGGGCCAGCACCGGCGCGGCCGGCGGCTGGCCGGAGGCGATCCGCAGCTGCTCCTCGACCAGGTCGACGCCGTACACGCACTCGGTGATCGGGTGCTCCACCTGCAGCCGGGTGTTCATCTCCAGGAAGTAGAAGTCGCCGGTGGCCGGGTCGAAGAGGAACTCGACGGTACCCGCGTTGCGGTACCCGACCGCCTCGCCCGCCCGTACCGCCGCCGCGCACAGCCGCTCCCGCAGTGCCGGCGTCACGGCCGGGGACGGCGTCTCCTCCAGCACCTTCTGGTTGCGCCGCTGCACCGAGCACTCCCGCTCACCCAGGGCGACCACCCGGCCGTCGGCGAGCCCGAGGATCTGCACCTCGATGTGGCGCACCCGGGGGAAGTACCGCTCCAGCAGCACCGAGCGGTCGCCGAACATTCGCTCGGCGAAGCCGCTGACCCGGTCGTACTCGGCCCGCAGCGCCTGCTCGTCCCGCGCGGCGGCCATACCCATGCCGCCGCCGCCAGCCGCCGCCTTCACCATCACCGGGTACCCGATCCGGGCCGCCTCCGCGGCCGCCACGTCCGCGCTGCGCGCCGGGTCGGTGGTGCCGGGGGCGACCGGAACACCGGCCGCCGCCATCAGGTTCCGGGCGTTGATCTTGTCACCCATCGCGCTGATCGCACCGGCGCCGGGTCCGACCCAGATCAGGCCGTTCTCCTCGACGGTACGGGCGAAGTCCGGGTTCTCCGAGAGGAAGCCGTACCCGGGGTGGACCGCCTCGGCGCCGGTGGCCTTGGCCGCCGCCAGGATCGCCTGCGCGTTGCGGTAGGACTGGGCCGGGTTCGCCGGCCCGATCGCGATCGCCTCGTCCGCCTCAAGGACGTACGGCAGGCCAGCATCGGCCTCGGAGTACACGGCGACGGTACGGACACCGAGCCGGCGCGCGGTACGGATGATCCGCCGAGCGATCTCGCCCCGGTTCGCCACCAGCAGCGAGGAGATCATGCCCGCCCTCCATCGGCCGCCGGAGGCTGGTCCGGACCCGCCTTCCCGGGGCCGGCCGTGGCGCCCTTCCCGGGGCCGGCGGTGGTGTCCAGCAGCGCTGCCAGGGTCGCGGCGCAGAGCAGTTCGGCGCGCCGATCCTGGGCGACCTCGCCACCGAGGAACGGAGTCGAGTTCATCAGGCCGAAGGCGGCGTGGGCGAGTACCCGCGCCTCGGCCGCGTCCAGATCCTCGCGCGCGGCGCAGAGCGTCTCCACCCAGACCTCCACATAGAGCCGCTGCAGCCGGCGGATCTGCCGCCGTGGCTCTACCGGCAGCCGGTCCAGCTCGTGCAGGTGCAGCGCGATGACCGCCGGGTTCGCCAACGCGAAGGCGACGTGGAAGTTGACCAGCGAGCGCAGCGCAGCGACCGGCTCGTCCGGGTACGCCGCCACGCGAGCCCTGCCGCCGCCCAGCAGTCCCTCGCTCACCGGGTTCAGCGCGGCGACGAGCATCGCCTCCTTGCCAGCGAAGTGGTGGTACAGCGCCGGGCCGGTGACACCCGCCGCGGCGCCGATGTTGTCCATGGAGACGCCGTGGTACCCGCGGGCCACGAAGAGCCCGACCGCGATCTCCAGGATCTCGTCGCGACGGGTACGCCTGACCGGCCGGCCCGCCGCCACCTGCTGCTCAACCACCATCGGGTCAGCCTAGCCGGGTGCGCTGGCGGTGTACGCCGGGCGGGATTGGGTACCTGATGGTAAGCAGAGGCTGACCGGGAGGAATGCGATGTCAACAAACACCGTGGCCGACGTGATGACTCGCGAGGTGACCACGATGGAGGCGACAACGACGCTGGACAAGGCCGCCGAGGTGATGCGGACGCAGGCGATCGGCGATGTGGTGGTGACCGAGAGCGACCAGATCCTGGGCCTGGTGACCGACCGGGACATCGTGGTGCGCGCGGTGGCCGAGGGCCTGGACCCCGCCGGGACCGCGCTCGGCATGATCGTCAGCCGCGACGTGATCACCGTGGCGCCCGAGGACACCATGCACACCGCTGCGCTGCTGATGCGGGACCGCGCCGTACGCCGGCTGCTCGTGCTGAGCGAGAGCGGCAATCTGGCCGGCATCCTCTCGATCGGCGACCTGGCGGCGGAGATCGATCCGGAGTCGGTTCTCGGCGCGATCAGTGACGCCACGCCGAACGCCTGACCCGGTGGCAGGCCTTCGGTAGGAGCGGTGCGGCCACCGGCCCTCCCACGGTGGCCGCACTCTCACCCGCCGTACCGGGGCGCGCCGTCA
>JAFMQQ010000156.1 GCA_017354595.1 Micromonosporaceae bacterium | reverse complement strand
TTGGCCAGGTACCCGGAGGAGAAGACCAGCGCACCGCCCACCCCGAGCCAGCGCGCCAGCCGCGTCTCCAGTTCGGTGTGCAGGTCGGTGGTGCCCCGCACCAGGCGGGAGGCCGTGGCACCCAGCCCGTACCCGGACAGCGCCTGGACCGCCGCGGCGCGGACCGCGGGATGGCGGCAGAGGCCGAGGTAGTCGTTGCCGGCCAGGTCGATCACCGGGTCGGCGGCCGACCGCGACCGTAACGACCGGCGCAGGCCGGCGCGCTGCCGCTGCGCCGACTGCTCGTCAAGCGAGCGCAGCCAAACTTCTGGGTCCGCCGGCATTTCTGTAGGGTACGACCATGGTTTCGCTATCCGACCCGGCCCTGGCGCAGGCATGCCAGCGGGTGCTGGAGACCGGCGTCGGCATGGACGAAGCCGATGTGCTGGCGGTGCTGGAGCAGCCCGACGAACAGATACCGGCGGTACTTGAGGTCGCGCACCAGGTCCGGCTGCGCTGGTGTGGACCGGCGGTGGAGGTCGAAGGGATCGTCTCGGTGAAGACCGGCGGCTGCCCCGAGGACTGCCACTTCTGTTCCCAGTCCGGCCTGTTCGCCTCGCCGGTACGGGCGGTCTGGCTGGACATCCCGGCACTGGTCGAAGCCGCACGGCAGACCGCGGCGACCGGCGCCACCGAGTTCTGCATCGTGGCCGCGGTACGCGGGCCGGACCCGAAGTTGATGGCGCAGCTGCGCGCCGGGGTGGCCGCGATCCGCGCCGAGGTTGACATCAACATCGCCGCGTCGCTGGGCATCCTCGACCGGTCCCAGGTGGACGAACTGGTGCAGCTGGGCATCCACCGGTACAACCACAATCTGGAGACGGCGCGCTCCTTCTTCCCGAACGTGGTCACCACGCACGGCTGGCAGGAGCGCTGGGAGACGCTGCGGATGGTGCGCGAGTCCGGGATGGAGGTCTGCTGCGGCGGGATCCTCGGGCTGGGCGAGACGGTGCAGCAGCGGGCCGAGTTCGCGGCGCAGCTGGCCGCCCTGGCGCCGCACGAGGTGCCACTGAACTTCCTCAGCCCACGACCGGGAACCCCGCTCGAGCAGCGGCCGCTACTCGACCCGCGGGACGCGCTGCGCGCGGTGGCCGCGTTCCGGTTGGCGCTGCCGCGCACGATTCTCCGGTACGCCGGCGGGCGCGAGCTCACCCTCGGCGACCTGGGTACCCGGGACGGATTGCTGGGCGGGGTCAACGCCGTGATCGTCGGCAACTACCTGACCACCTTGGGGCGACCGGCCGAGCAGGACCTGGCCCTGCTGCAGCAGCTGAAGATGCCGGTGAAGGCGCTGTCATCGGCGCTCTGATGTACTGCGATCGGTGCGGCCGTGACCTGGCCGGCGACCTGGCCGGGGAGACCGACCACGCGGCCTGCCGGGCGGCCCGCGCGCTGGAACCACCACGCTTCTGTCCACAGTGTGCCCGCCGGATGAAGGTACACGTGCTGCCGGCGGAGTGGCGGGCCGAGTGCGTTGAGCACGGCGTGTTGCGTGGCGGCCGGAACGGTAGCTGAGAAGATACGCAGAGTGCGGCTGCGTATCCATTCGGTGCTGCCGCTGGATCCGGCCTCCGGGTTGGAGGAGTCTCATGGCCCTGGTACTTCGCAGCGACCTGGTCGCCCACGCCACGGCGCAACCGCCCGAACCCGGCGGTGTCACCGGCGCCGCCGGCGCGGTACCACGGCAGAGCCCACCCGCAACCGAGCCAGCCCAACCACCCGGACAGTCCCCGCCGCAGCAGTCCGGGGCGCAGCCGCCCGGTCCACACCTCCCGGGTGCCGAGGCGGCGGCGGTGCCATCCCGTCCGGCGAGCGCGGGCGCCGTCCTGGCCGCCGCTGGGCTGGTGGTCCTCGGCGCCGTGGTCGCGTACGTGCTGGACCGCTCGGGCATCAAGGCCGCTCCATTCAAGATCGGCAACCAGACATCGGCGTACGCGGCACTCGCGGTCTTCGCAGCAGTACTGGAGCGGGTGCTGGAGGCGTTCGCCCAGTGGCTGCCCGGCGGGCAGCAGGTGAAGGCGGAGTTCGAGCAACTAGTGGCGGCGGTCGCGAACGGGAACCCATCGGTCACCGTCGCCGACGTGGCGAACGCCAAGGCAAGGCTGGACCACTCCACCGCCAACCGCACGGTCGTGATCTGGGGCCTGGCGAGTTCCGTGGCAACCGTGGTCGCCATGCTCACTGACTTCGAGCTGCTGCACACGATCGCCGGCAGCGGCTGGAACCCCAACGCGATCCCGTACTGGGTCGACGCGGTGGTGACCGGCCTGGTGGTGGGCACCGGTACCAAGCCGCTGCACGACCTGATCACCAGGGCACAGAACGCGCGGACCGCCCTGGCCGGCAGATGACCTCGCCCGCCGAGCGACGCGCGACGTTTGGCAGGCACCGCTAGAGTCGCAACGTGTGAAGGCCGACACGCTGCGCGGGCACCTGGACGCTCTGCTGCTCGCCGTCCTCGACGACCAACCGCGGCACGGATACGCCATCATCGAGACCCTGCAGACCCGCACCAGCGGCGCGGTGTGCCTGCCGACCGGTACCGTCTATCCGGCGCTGCGCCGGCTGGAGCGGGGCGGCCTGGTGGACAGCAGCTGGATCACGGTCGGCGGCCGGGAACGGCGCACGTACCGGCTGACCGCCGCCGGGCGCCGGGCGCTGACTGACGAGCGCACCGCATGGCGCGAGTTCACCAGCACCATCGGTGCGGTCCTCAAGCCCGGCCGCGCGGCCCGATCACAATCTCCGGCCCGGTCATAGCCTCCCGGTGATGGCCTCAGGCGCTGGGGCCGGCCCGCCGCCCGGGTCAACAGTCGCCAGGCGCAGGTCCAGCATCACCGTCGTGAGTGGACCGTCGGTCTCGTGGCGCAGCGGCAGGCCCAGCCGGCGCAGCGTCCGGATCATCGCGTGGTTGTCCGCGTGCAGATGGGCGTGTACCGCCTCGATCCCGCCGGCGGCGAGCTGCCGTACCGCCCGGCGCAGCAGCGCGGTACCCAGTCCGCGACGCTGCCAGGCGTCCTCAACGAGCAGCCCGATCTCCGCCTCCGTACCCTCCCGCACGGCGTTCAGCAGCGCGACAACCCTTGTGCCGGCACCACCCACCCCGCCGGCAGGACCAGGTCGACCGTCCTCCAGGTGGGCGGCGAGCGCGTAGCCCGAGCCGATCAGCCGGCTCAGCTGCGCCCGCCGCGGTACTGCGCTGCCGGACAGGTACCGCCGGTACCGGCTGTCCCGGCCGCAGCGCTCGTGCAGCGCGACGACCGCGTCCAGATCCTCCGGGCCGGCCGGGCGCACCTCCAACTCCGCGCCGCCGGCCAGCAGCAGCCGCCACCCGGCATCCAGCTTCGCGGTCGCGGCAGCCGCCAGTTCGACCAGCGCGTTCGCCCGGGCATACTCGGCCGGGGTGAACGGCGGCGCGTCCCGGTCCAGGTAGATCGTGCCGCCGGCCGGGTCGGGTAGCGCCATGGCCGAGTCGGTGAACCCCTGCCAGGTCGGCCCCTCGTCCGGGCGCCAGCGCACCGCGCAGCCGAGCAGCGAGCCGAGCACCGAGTCCAGCTCGTGCGGCTCGCGTACCAGCCGGCCGGCCAGGCCGAGCAGGTGTGTCTGCGGGTCGACCAGGTCGTACGCGTCGGTGCGCTGGATCCACGGATCCCGGCCCCGGCCCTTCACCACCGCCGCCCGCAGATCCGCGTCGGTCAAGGTGTCCGGCGCGTCGACGAGGAAGTCGTCCACGGCGCCGCCCTCTGACGCCTGTGCCTGTACCGACAGGATGTTGATCGACCGGAGGGCGAGACTCGCAGTGAGTACCGACAGGTATCCCGGCCGGTCGTCCACGGTCGCCCGGATCCGCCACAGTGCCATGGGATCCTCCACTGCCCTCAGGCGTCCAGTGCCGCCGCCATGCTCGAACTCGCCGCGTTCATCGGCCAGTCGCGGGTACGGTTCGGTTGGCTGCGGGCCCGCGCCTCCGCGGTCGCCAACCGGTCGCCGAGCACCAGCGAGGTGGCCCGGACCACCTGAGCGAGCCGGTCCACCTCCGTGGTGTGGAATGCCGGTACCGCCGGGGTCCCGGCCTTCGCGCCACGCGCCACCAGCACCACCAGTCCGGCCCGGCCGAACGGTGCGGCGGCGAAGCGCAGCCCGGCCGCGCCATCGAAGGCGCGTGGTCGCAGCGGGGTGACCTCGGGCGAGCGCAGCGGCTCGGGTGCCCGCCAGCTCGCGTACACCACGGCGGGCGGGGTCACCTCACGCTCGCCGGTACCGCCATCGGCCGCCCACTCCTCCGGTACCACGACCGCGGCCGCCCAGTCGGCGGAGAGCAGTCCAGGCACCGCGTCCACCAGGGTGGCGAGTCCGTCGTCCGGGTTCGCGGCGACCTGCCCGACCAACTCCGCGTCGGCGCCGCCGACCGCCGGAGCGCCGACCGAGCGCCACACTCCCTCGACCGCCACGCCGGGAATCGCATCCAGACCGTCGAGGATGCGCTCGACCGAGGCCGTCGCCGGCCAGATCACGGTGAAGTCATCGACCGCCCGGCCGCCGACCCGTTCCAGAACCACCATCTGGACGATGTCGGCCCCGGTGACACCGAGCGTGCGGGCCACCTGGCCCAGCGATCCTGGTCGATCGGGCAGCCGTACCCGCAGTCGCAGCAGCATCCACTGACCTCCGAATCCCCGTGCTTGTCCCGGCCGGTACCCCCGGAAAGGCCGGTCCAGCCAACCTTTCCCCATCCTGCGCGACGCGAGTTTCCGGACGATTTCACCGGCATATCCGCGCCGGCAACCTCTCTGCCTGCTGGTCGTACGCAGGCTGGTGCTAAGCGGAGGCGCGGCGGACCAGATGGGTGTCCAGGATCACCGAGTGGTGGCCGTTGCTGGTCCCAACCACCGCGGTGGCGAAGCCGGAGCCGGCGGAGACGCCGGCGGCGGTGGAAAGACCCGGGCCGCCGCCCCCGTCGCCGCGCAGCCGGTCCAGCAGCAGCCGGGCCATCTCCCGACCCATCTCCTCGACCGGCTGGTTGATCGTGGTCAGCGGCGGCTCGGTCTGCCGGGCGATCACCGAGTCCTCGAACCCCACTACCGCGACATCCGAGGGAATCCGCCGCCCCCGCTCCTTCAGCACCCGCATCGCGCCGGCCGCCATCAGGTCCGAGGCGGCGAAGAGCGCGTCGATCTCCGGGCAGCGTTGCAGCACCTTGCGCATCGCCGCGGCGCCGCTCTCCTCACTGAAGTCGCCGTACCCGATCAGATCCTCGCCGAACGGCAGCCGGGCCTGCTGGACCGCCTCCCGGTACCCGGCCAGCCGGGCCACTCCCACCGCCATGTCCTGCGGCCCGGCGATCGTGGCGACCAGACGCCGGCCGCCGGCGACGAGGTGCTCGACCGCGAGCCGGCCCCCGCCCACGTTGTCCACGTCGACGAAGCTGATCCCGGCACCGTCGCTGAGCATCCGCGCGGGCCGGCCGCCGAGGACCATCGGCAGGCCACGCTCCACCAGCCGGCCGGGGAGCGGATCGTCGTCGTGCAGCGAGAGCAGCAGTACGCCATCCACGTGCTGGCTGGTCAGGTGCTGGTTCACCCGGTCCCGCTCGCCGGGCGACTGGGCCATCGCCAGCCACAGCTGCAGCGGTGTCTCGGCGAGTACCGCGCTGACGCCGCGGATGATCCCGGCGAAGAACGGCTCGCCGAAGACCCGCGCCTCGGATTCGGAGACGATCAGCGCCACCGAGTCGGTCCGCTGGGTGACCAGTGCTCGGGCCGCCCGGTTGGGTACGTAGTTGAGCTCGGCTATGGCCTGCTCGACCGCGGCGCGCGACTCGGGGCTGACCTGTGGCGAACCGTTCACCACCCTGGATACGGTGCCCCGCCCCACGCCTGCGCGCGCGGCAACCTCATCCAGTGTGGGACGGCCCAAGGACCGGGAACGTTGGGTCGTCATCGGTCACTCCTCGTCGCGGTGGTGGATCTTGGCCTCCCCTATTGTGACGCGAGCCCGACTCGGCGGGTTACCTCGCTGTACCACCGCGCGCAGCTGTGCGGGACTCGCCGCTGTGACACACAGTCTACGGATACCCGGCCGTACTGACGCCGGCAGCACCGGCCACATTCGAACCTGCCCAGCGTCGCCCAGGCGAAACCGCCCGCCCGCGACGGGTCGGTGGCGAGCGCGCGGCGCCGGATCATCACGCCTTGATGGCGCCTTCCATGATCCCGCCGATGATCTGCCGGCCGAAGATGACGAAGACGATCAGCAGCGGTATGACCGCGACCGCGGTACCCGCGAAGACCTGGGAGTAGTCCTGGTAGTGGCCGTTGCCCAGGCTGCGCAGCGAGATCTGCACGGTCGGGTTCTCCGGGTCCTGCATCGCGATCAGCGGCCAGAGGAAGTCGTTCCAGGTCTGCATGAACGTGAAGATCGCCAGTACCGCCGCGGCTGGCCGCAGCGCGGGCAGTACCACGTTCCAGTAGATGCGCCAGGTGTTGCAGCCGTCCACCCGGGCCGCCTCGATCAACTCGTCGGGCACCGACTGGGAGGTGTACTGGCGCATCATGAAGATGCCGAACCCGTTGATCAGGAACGGTACGATCACCGCCGCCAGCTGGTTCTGCCAGCCGAGCTTCACCATCAGCAGGAACAGCGGGATGAGACCGAGCTGGACCGGCACCATCATGCTGCCGATGATGAGCAGCAGCATCGCGTTCTTGCCCCGGAAGTGCAGCTTCGCGAAGGCGAACCCGGCCAGCGAGGAGAAGAAGACGACCGAGACCGTCACGCAGCTGGAAATGATCACCGAGTTGAGCAGGCCCTTGCCGATGCTGACGTCCTCGTGCGAGAAGACCGCCCTCAGGTTCGCGATCAGCTGGCCACCGGGGATCAACCGGGGTGGCACCCGATAGAGCTCGTCGTTGCTCAGCGTCGCTCCGACCAGCATGAAATAGAGCGGGAAGATCGAGAGCGCGATGGCCGCGATCAGAGTTAGGTAGGTCAACGGGCTGGCCCGCCACAGGTAGACGCCGGGCATCCGCCGGCGCCGGCTGGGCGCCGCGGTCTGGCGGGTCG
>JAFMQQ010000698.1 GCA_017354595.1 Micromonosporaceae bacterium | reverse complement strand
ATCCGTCCACAGTCGACGGTCGCGCGGGACTACCGTGGCTACGCCGGCCAGGTCGCCTCCGGGGTACTCAAGCCGGGCGACGAGGTGATGGTGCTGCCCTCCGGACTCACCACCCGGATCGCCGGTATCGACACCGCGGACGGGCCGGTGGGCGAGGCGTACCCGCCGATGTCGGTCACCATCCGGCTCACCGACGAGCTGGATGTCTCCCGCGGTGACCTGATCTGCCGGCCGAACAACGCGCCCTCGGTGGCCCAGGACATCGAGGCGATGGTGTGCTGGATGGACGAGAGCCGGCCGATGGCGGTGGGCGGGAAATACGCCATCAAACACACCACCCGGGCCGCCCGGGCGGTGGTCCGCGATCTGCACTACCGGCTGGACGTCAACTCCCTGCACCGGGACGAGTCGGCAAACTCGTTGCAGCTCAACGAGATCGGCCGGGTCAAGCTGCGCACGACGGTACCGCTGCTCGCCGACGACTACCGCCGCAACCGGACCACCGGCGGCTTCATCGTGATCGACGAGGGCAGCAACCGCACCGTCGGCGCCGGGATGATCGTCGACGCCGGATAGCAACCCACCTGCGGCCGGCGCCCGTCAGTTGGGTGAGACCGGCGTAGGGAGTTGGTGGATGCGCGCCGAGGCGGAGAACGAGTACGTCGACTACGTGCGGGGTCGCCTGCCGCAGCTGCACCGGGCGGCGTACCTGCTGTGTGGCGACACCGATCGCGCGCAGGACATCGTGCAGTCCACCATCACCGCGCTGTACCGGCACTGGTCGCGGGCGCGGGCGGTGGAGAACATCGACGGGTACGTGCACCGGATGCTGGTCCGCCGGTACCTGGATGAGAAGCGGCTGTCCTGGTCCCGGGTGCTGCTCACCGACCGGACACCGGACCGTACCGCGCCGGCACAGCGCAGTGTGGAGGAGCAGGACGCGGTGCACGCGGCGCTGCGCCGGCTGCCCAGCGGCCAGCGCGCGGTGCTGGTACTGCGCTTCCTCTGCGATATGTCGGTGGAGCAGACCGCCACCGCACTCGGCTGCTCGGAAGGGAACGTCAAGGCACAGACGTCACGCGGGCTGGCAACCCTGCGCCCGTTGCTCGGCGCTGAGTTTGTGGGAGGGCTCGATGAACGCAATTGATAACGGTGAGTGGCTGGCACGGCTGCTGCGGGATGCACCCGTTCCGCCGATAACAACAGACCTGGAGCGGGCGCTGGTCGCCGGCCGGCGCGGCGAACGGGTGCGCCGGTACGCGACAGTGACCGGCAGCGGGCTGGCCGCCACCGCGGTACTGGTCGGTGCCACGGTCGGTGTCGGCTACCTCCGCCACCCGGCGCTAGTCGGCAGCGGGCGGCCCGCCGCCTCGATGTCCGCGTCGGCATCGACTTCGATGAACCCGTCGCTGCCCGCGCTGCCCGGCGAGGAGGCGACCACCCCGCCGAACCCCAAGGCCAGGCCCGCCTGGGCGGTTGGCCTGGCGCAGTGCACGATAACGAAGCTGCCTGCCCCGCCCGCCGGGATGACGATCGAGACGACCGCCGGTGATCCGACCGGCCGGTACCTAGGGGTCCGCGGATTCCGGGGGGGCAACTACAACGATTTCGTTCCGCTGCTCTGGACCACGGGTGTTGGCCCGGCTGCGCTCACACCCCAGGCGGGAACCGGCAACATGGCCGCGATCAACATCGGTGCGATCAACCAGCGCGGCGAGGTGGTCGCTGGCAACCAGGTGTACCGCAACGGCAAGGGGTCGCTGCTGCCCGGGCTGGCGGGCTACAGCACCGAGGCGTTCGGTATCAACTCGGCCGGCGACGTGGTCGGTGAGGGGTACAAGGCGAACGGGTCATCCTATGTGGCGCTGCTTTGGCCCGCCACCGGTGGTATCCGGGTGCTCCCCAGCGGAGGTAAGCCGGCCTTCGCCGGCGGGATCGCCGACGATGGGACGATCGTTGGCTGGGTGGACCATCAGCCGTATGTGTGGCAGGCGCGGGGCGGCGGTGGGCACGCTCTGCCCCTCCCGGCCGGTGCGCTGGGCGGAGGTGCGGCGGTGATCCGCGGCGACTGGGTCGGCGGTGGCGTCCGTACCAAGGATTCCGGGACCGACGGGTTCGCGACCGACGAGTACGCCACGCGGTGGAACCTGCGCACCGGCGAGGTGACCATGTACCCCGGTGTCCCTGGGTGGGTCAAGGACGTCAATGCCCGGGGCGACCTGCTGGTGACCGACCTGCCGAATCGCATCACGACCTTCATCCGCGACGGGCGGCCGCTGGCCCTGCCGACACTCTCCACAAAGTACGGTTACCCGATGGGCGTGTCCTTGACCGACAACGGCGACATCGGCGGGATGCTCGCCAGCGGCGTGCCGCTCGCCGACCCGGCGATTCCGGTGTACTGGCACTGCGGTTGATGCCGTCAGTTGCCGCGGCCGACGAAGGCGCGGCTGAGGTCGGGGGAGTCGGTGGCGGTCGCGTCCGTCATCGGCTTCGCCCCGGCGGTGAACCGGACCAGCTCCTCGCCGTGTAC
>JAFMQQ010000697.1 GCA_017354595.1 Micromonosporaceae bacterium | reverse complement strand
GGGGACCGGCCCGGTGTGGTGGTCACTCTCAACTACGACCTGCTGCGCCAGCAGGTGGGCGCCGGGACCCTGGACACCGGCGAGCGGCTCTCCCCGGAAGCCGTGCGCCGGTTGGCTTGCGGTGCGAGGGTGATCCCGGCGGTACTGGGCGGGCAGGGACAGGTCCTCGACGTCGGGCGGGAACGGCGGCTGTTCACCGGACCACTCCGCCGAGCGCTGGCCATCCGAGACGGTGGATGTTCCTTTCCCGCCTGTGATCGGGCGGCGAAGTTCTGCCACGCGCACCACCCCGAAGAGCTGGCTGGACGGTGGAACCACCTGCCTAGCCAACGGCGTCCTCCTCTGCTCGTATCACCATATGATCATCCACAGTGGAGAGTGGCATGTCTACATCGCCGCCGACGGCATGCCGGAGTTCATCCCTCCACAATGGATCGACGAACACCAACGACCTAGGCGCAACAACCCAAGACCACCGCCACCGGGCTCCGGCTAGAAGTCGATGACGGTGAGCCACTCGCCGGTACGGGCGCGGTACCTGTACCGATCGCGCAGACCCTGTACCACCGCGGGCATGTGGGCCGCCCCGTATGCCACTGCCACGTCGATCGGCTCTGCCTGCCTCTCCTCGTGGATGCGAGCCAGCGTCTCCAGGAGTTCGCGGTCGCGCTCGTGGACGAGGGCGTCCTGCAGGAACCGGAGGAAGATCCGCACCTCGCTGTCGTCGCTCACCTCCATGCGTTGCCTGAGCAGCCAGCGCCGGCCACCGACCGCCATCATCACCGTGAGGACCGGCACCAGTACCGCGACGGCGAGCCACTCCAGGACCGGCAGTCGCCGGTGCCGCGCCGACGTGCGCTTGTCGCCAAGCTCCGGCCATACCGTCGGTACCCCGAGCGCCGCATAGTCGATGTCCTGCTTGACCAGAGCGTGGCCGTGACGCTGCCCGGTCAATCGCATCGCGATCGCGTAGGCCAGCCCGGTCGAGCTAGCCATGTCCGTACCCTCGGCGACCACAATCTGGCAGTCGCGCAGCCGCCGGGCAACCTCCGCGTAGAAGGCCGGCTGTCCGATGTGGACCATAGGAAAGAGTAGAAACCGCATGGGCGACTCCGGCCGGCGCAGCACGATGACGGCCGACCGCACCCCGACCACGCTGACTTCGGTGACCTGCATAGCCCCTCCCCCGCAGCGACCTGGGCGCCCAAGGGTAGCCGACCTACACAACCCGCGAGGCGAACACCACTCGTCCCCAGTTCGCCAGCACCGCGCGCCCGCGCGATCGGCGTACCTCTACGGTCTCTGATGTGGTCATCCGCTCACCCGAGGCTGGATTACGAAAGTGGGCACGTACGTGAGGGGAATCGTAACATCTACGGCTACCGAAGGAAGGGGCGGCTCGGTCCGGCTCGTGCCGTTCCTGTTCGGTATCGCCGACCGTGGCACGGGCGACTCGGCTGGCCTGCCCGGCCCGGTACTGGTCAGGCTGCTCGGCGACCTCGGGCTCTCGGTGCCCGCCGCCCGGGCACTGATCGCCCGGATGACGGCCAACGGTCAACTGGCCGCCACCCGGCGCGGCCGTGCCGCCGACTATCGCCTCGCCGGCCCGTTCGCCGAGTCGTACCACCGGATCCGTACCGGGGCCACCGGCGCGCCCTGGGCAGGGTACTTCCACGCCGTCCTCTACCAGGTGCCGGAGCGGAACCGGGCGTTCCGGGACCTGCTCCGGCGTACCGGCATCTTCGCCGGGTACGGCCTGCTGCAGCAGGGTGTGCTGATCTCCCCGACCGACCGGAGCGACCGGCTGGAACCGGTGCTGGCACAGACTCCCCGTGCCGCCCAGGTCCACTTTGGAGAGTTGCATATGGACCATCCGGCCGCCATCCGGGCGGCGTACGCGGCGTGGGACCTGGGCGCGTTGGACCGCACCTACCGGGCGCACGCCCGGAGGCTGCGTGCGGCACTGGCCCGGCGCAGCGGCCCGCTACCACCGGATGGTCGTACCCTGCGGCGCCTCTGCGACCTGCTCACCACGCCGCTGGTCGACCTGCTGCGCTCAACCGGCCTGCCGGCCGAGCTGGCACCCGAGGACTGGTCGCGCCCGGACCTGCTGAAGGCGATCGAGCAGCTGCAGGCGACCTATGCTCCGCCGGCGGCGGCCTACGTCCAGCGCCTGCTCACGACCTGAGCTCCCGCGCGGCAACCTCCTGCACGGCGACCTCCCGCGCGGCAACCTCCTGCACGGCCACGTCCCGAGCGGCCACGTCCCGCGCGGCAGCACCGGACACAGCGACCTCCTGCACAGTCACCGACCCCCGGCGGGCTGGCCGGCCCGGCCGGCGGAGCATGCCCTGGGCGACCGCCACTCCACAGAGGACGATCAGCGCGCCGACCGGCTGGTACCAGCTCAGCCGCTCGCCCAGGCCAAGCACACCGATAGCGGTGGCGACCACCGGCAGCAGGTAGGTCACTGAGGCCGAGGTGGTGGCGCCCGCGTACCGGATGACCCGGTAGTTGAGCAGGAAGGCGATACC
>JAFMQQ010000155.1 GCA_017354595.1 Micromonosporaceae bacterium | reverse complement strand
GGGTACTGGAGACGCCGGCCGAAGCCGAGCCGGCGACCGTGGTCATCGTCGCCGAACCGGTGCTGGGCGGTGCCGCGGCGACCCGGGACCGGATCGACGGACTGGCCAAGCTGATCGCCGATGGTGGCGTACTCGCGCTGGCGGTACTGGCGCTGGGCGACGGTGCCACCGAGGAACTGGAGCGGCAGCAGGCATTCTCCGGCGCCGGGAGCGACCTGGTGCTGCGCAACTGGCCGCCGGTACGGGTACACCGGCTGCGGTACACCCCGGCGCCGGTACCCGCGGCCGGCCTGGCACCGGCGTACCGCAGTTCGAGCGTGCCGCTGACCCAATCGATGCACATCGATTCTAACGGGGTCGCGGCGGCGGGCATCGCGCTCGGTCTTGCGGTAGCCGCCCGGCTGGCCCGGCGCCGCTCCGGGCGCGCCTCGCGCGCCTCGCGCACAGATGGCTGGCTTGGGCGTGCCCTCCCGGGGCGCACAGATGGCTGGCTTGGGCGTGCCCTCCCGGGGCGCGCCTGGCTACTGCCGGCGCTGGCGGCGGCGCCGGTCGCGGCGTTCTTCCGGGACCCGGAACGGGCCGCGCCGGCCGACGAGTCGGCGGTGGTGGCGGCGAGCGACGGTACGGTCCTGTCGGTGCAACGGTTGACCGATGCGCGGTTCGGCGCCGGGGAGTGGCTGCGGGTCGCGGTCTTCCTCTCGGTCCTGGATGTGCACGTCAACCGGGCGCCGGTGGCGGGCCGGGTGGTCGAGCACCGGGTGGAGGAGGGCGGCTACGCGCCGGCGATGCGACCGGCGGCGGAGCACAACGTGGCGGCATACACGGTGCTGGAGACCGAGCACGGCCGGGTGGTGGTGGCGCAGCGGACCGGGCTGGTGGCGCGCCGCATCGTCCACCGGGCACCGGTCGGCTCGGTGCTGGCCCGGGGCGAACGCTTCGGCCTGATCCGGTTCGGCTCGCGCACCGATGTCTACCTACCGGCCGGGGCGGCCCAGCCGGCCGTGGCACCGGGTGACCGGGTCCTCGGCGGCCACACCGTGATCGCCCGCTGGCTCTAGCGGCGCCCGCCGGGCTCGCGGCCCGGCCCGCCCGCCGATCCGGTCAGGCGCGCTGGCGGCGGCTCAGCCAGACAAGTGGGCCACTGGCGAGGTACAGCGCGACCAGCCCGGCGAAGGTGAGCCGGTAGTCGAGCAGGGCACCGGCGACCGGTACCAGCCAGACCCACACCGGCAGCCGGGCGATCCGGGCCAGCTTCGCGTACGGGAAACTGGAGACCATCGCCAGCGCCAGCAACGCGATCGCGCCGACCGCCAGTCCCACCGGCGGCCGTACCCCGATCAGGGTGGCCAGGCCGAGTACCGCCGCGGCCATCGTGGTCGGTACGCCGCAGAAGAACCGGCCGTCCTTCGGCGAGACGTTGAACCGGGCCAACCGTATCGCCGCGCAGGCGGCGACCAGCCCGCAGGCCGCGGCGACGGCTGGTGTCGCGGCGCCACCGGTCGCGCCGACCCCGGCTGCCGCGTCGTGCAGCCAGGCGTAGACGACCACCGGCGCGGCGACACCGAAGGAGCACATGTCGACCAGCGAATCGAGCTGGGCGCCGAACGGGCTGACCACGCCGAAACGGCGGGCGAGCCCGCCGTCCATCCCGTCCAGGATGACGCAGCCGACCAGGCAGGCGGCGGCGACGCGGACATCGCCCCGCATGCCGAGCATGATCGCGCAGATGCCGAGCGACAGGCTGCCCAGGGTGCACCCGTTGACCAGAGCGAACCGGATCCGCCGCGCCCGGGTACGCTCGCCGGGCAGCAGCGGGATCCAGAGCGGGCCGGTACCGGAGGTGGCCGGCGTGACCAGACCGGTCGCCGGCCGGAGGGGTTCGACCGGCGCGACATCGGCCAGCACCGACGGAACATCGGGCAGCGCCGGTACCAGCAGCCGACCGCCCGGGGCGTCACCGTCCCGCAGCGCGGTGCCGGTACCCGCGCCGCGCCGGCCCACCCGGACCCGGAGCACCCGGCGGGCGAGCGAACCACTGCTGCGGAGCCTGCCGGCCCAGCGCCGGCCGGCCGGCCGGGGACTGTCTGTCACGTGGCGGCGCCGAACCCATGGCGCTCTCGGCACGTTTCCTCCAGAACAGGTTTCGAGTTTCCGGTTTGTGATCCAGATTCGCGGCCTACACCATCGCACAACCGCGACGATTTGGCGATGCCCCGACCTGGCAGCCCGCATCGAGTGGGCAACCGTCAAAGATAGCGCCGCACCGCCAGGCTGGCGAAGTCGTTGAGGTCCAGGCCGGTCACCTCGGCCGGAGCGAACCAGCCCGCCTCCGCGGTGGAGCCATCCACCTCGGTGACCGCCGGTACGGTCGGCGCGTCCACCACCGCCCGGTACAGCGTGCGTACCGTGTGCCAGGACAGCCGGCGCCGCTCCGGACCGTACGCGCTCGGGTTGTGGAAGTGCGTCACGTCGAGCAGGTCGGTGACCCTGGCCCGCTGCCCGGTCTCCTCGGCGATCTCCCGTACCAGCGCCGCGCCCGGCTGCTCGCCGAAGTCGGTACCGCCGCCGGGCAGGTGCCACCGGCCGGCGCCCGGGTACCCGGGCGCGATGCGGGTCAGCAGCAGCCGCCCGGCCGGGTCGGTCACCAGTCCGTACGCCGCGAAGCGCTGGACCCGGGTAGCGGCCGGGTCGCGGCCGGTGGGTCGCGCCGCCGGTACCGGAGCCGGACTCTCCACAATGGTCAGTGAGAGTACGTCCGCGACGAACGGCATGACGGCCAGCCCGGGCAACTGTTCCGGCCCGAACCATTCCGCCCGATCGCTGGTGCCGCCCATCTCATCGCGCAGCGTTCCACCGGTGACCCGGACGTCGTAGATGATCCGGTCGGTGTGCACCACCCGGCGGCGGCGCGGGTCGGCGGCCAGATCGCTGGCGACCGTGGCCAGCCGGATGATCTCCACGGTGAAGCCGGTCTCCTCGCGGAACTCGCGCACCAGCGCGTCCCGCGGCGCCTCCCCGTGTTCCACCCCACCGCCCGGCAGCGACCAGTCGGAGCCGCCCCGGCGCCGTACCAGCAGCACCCGGCCGTCCGGGTCCCGGCACACCCCGTACGCCGCGATCCGCCGGTCCTGTCGCACCCCGGCGAGGCTACCCAACCGCGGCGAGTGCCTCGCGGGTGACCTCGGTCAGCTCCAGGCCGGCTAGTTGCCCAGGGGCGAACCAGCGCGCCTCGGCGGTCGAGCCGCCCACGTCGTGTACCCGCGGCTCGCTGGCCCGGTCCACGGCGACCCGGTAGAAGGCGCGTACCCCGTGCCAGTCGATCGGGTACCCCTCGGGTCCGAGCGAGGCCGCGTCCCGGTGGCTCGCCACGCCGAGCAGTTCGACCAGCCGGCCGGCCTGCCCGGTCTCCTCGGCCAGCTCGCGGATCAGCGCGGCGCCCGGCTGCTCGCCATAGTCGGTACCGCCGCCCGGCAGGTGCCACCGGCCGGCGCCCGGGTACCCGGGCGCGATGCGGGTCAGCAGCACCCGGCCGGACGGGTCGGTGGCGACCGCGTACGCCGCGAAGCGTTGCGCCCGGTGCAGCCCGTCCGGTCCCGGTACCGCGTGGAACGAGGGCAACTGGGGCGGCTCCTCGGGTTGCAGGTCGACCGGGGCCGGAGGCAGCCCGAGCAGGATGGCGGTGAACGGGCGCAGCGGCAGCCGGCCGGCCTCCTCCGGACTCACCCAGCGGGCCAGGTCGGTGGGCTGGCCGATCCGGTCGATCAGCGAGCCGCCCCGCACCCCGACCTCGTAGAGCAGCCGGTCGGTGTGCAGCGCGATCCCGCGGTGCGGCAGGGCGCGCAGGTCGGAGTGGAGGTCGAGGAGGCCGCGTACGGCGACCGAGAGACCGGTCTCGGCGGCGGTCTCCCGTACCACCGTGTCGTGCGGGTGCTCGCCATGGGCGACCGCGCCACCGGGCAACGACCAGATTCCCGGGGTACCGGAGCGTGGCGACGCCCGTACCAACAGCACCCGGCGGTCGGGATCGCGACAGACGGCATAGGCCGCGATTCGCCGGAGGGGCTGGAGGGCCGGGGTCACAAGGCGCAATTCTCCCCGTACCGTCCGAGTCTTCCGGATCGACTGTCGGATTCCTGACACTTGCTTGCACCACCCGCCCCGGCGGCTGCGCCGGGGTAACCCGGAGGCGGAAAGTCAGGGTACGGATCCGGGCGTACACCGAGGCGCCGGTGCGCGTTTCGCGGGACCGTTGGTGGCATGACTGAGATGCCCCCCGTTCCCCAGCAGTACAAGCAACTGCGCCGTTCCCGCAGCGACCGGATGTTCGCCGGCGTCTGCGGCGGCCTGGCCCGCTACTTCCAGATCGATCCGGTCGCGGCACGCGTCGCCTTCGCGGTGCTCACCATCGTCACCGGTGGCGCGCTCATCCTGGCGTACGTCGTCGCCTGGATCGTCATGCCCGAGGAGCCGGCCACCACCGGCGGGTACCCCGGCTACCCGACCACCCCGCCCGCGCCGACCGCGTGAGCGCGGCTCATTCCCATTCGATGGTGCCCGGCGGTTTGCTGGTGACGTCCAGGACGACCCGGTTGACCTCGGGCACCTCGTTGGTGATCCGGGTGGAGATCCGCCCGATCAGGTCGTAGGGCAGCCGGGACCAGTCCGCGGTCATCGCGTCGGCACTGGCGACCGGGCGCAGCACCACCGGGTGCCCGTACGTCCGCCCGTCCCCCTGCACCCCGACCGAGCGCACATCGGCGAGCAGTACCACCGGAAACTGCCACACATCCCGGTCCAACCCGGCGCTTGTCAGCTCGTCGCGGGCGATCTGGTCGGCGGCGCGCAGCACTGCCAGCCGGTCCCGGGTCACCTCGCCGATGATGCGGATCGCCAGGCCCGGCCCGGGGAACGGGTGCCGCCACACCATCGCCTCGGGCAGGCCCAACTGCTGCCCGATCGCGCGTACCTCGTCCTTGAACAGGGTGCGCAGCGGCTCGACGAGCTGGAACCGGAGATCCTCCGGCAGACCGCCCACATTGTGGTGCGACTTGATGTTCGCGGTACCGGTCCCGCCGCCCGACTCCACCACATCGGGGTACAGGGTGCCCTGTACCAGAAACTCCACATCGCCCGCGGCGGCGAGGTCCCGGGCGGCGCGTTCGAAGACCCGGATGAACTCCCGCCCGACGACCTTGCGCTTCTGCTCCGGGTCGGTCACCCCGGCCAGCGCACCGAGGAACTGGTCGGCCGCGTCGACCACGACCAGCTTGACCCCGGTCGCCGCCACGTAGTCCTTCTCAACCTGCTCCGCCTCGCCGGCACGCAGCAGCCCGTGGTCGACGAAGACACAGGTGAGCTGGTCGCCGACGGCCCGGTGTACCAGCGCCGCGGCGACCGCGGAGTCGACCCCCCCGGATAGCCCGCAGATCACCTGCTTCTCGCCGACCCGGTCGGCGATCGCCGCCACCTGGTCGGCGATGACGCTGCCGGTAGTCCAGTTCTGCTCGGCGCCGGCCACCTCGTACAGGAAGCGGGTCAGGATCTGCTGACCGTGAGGCGTATGCGCCACCTCCGGGTGGAACTGCACACCGGCCCGGGCGCCGGCCGGGTCCTCGAACGCCGCTACCGGCGCCCGCGGCGACCGGGCGGTGACCACGAAGCCGGGGGGTGCCGCGGTGACGCAGTCGCCGTGGCTCATCCACACGTCCTGCTCGGCCGGTAGCCCGGCCAGGAGCCGGCCGGCCTGCGCTGCCACGGTCAGCGTGGTGCCGCCGAACTCCCGCTGGCCGGTGTGCTCGGCCACGCCGCCGAGCGCGACCGCCATCGCCTGGAAGCCGTAGCAGATGCCGAGGACGGGTACGCCGGCGGCGAACAGGGCCGGGTCGACCGAGGGGGCACCGGGCTCGTACACGCTGGCCGGGCCGCCGGACAGAATCACGGCCACCGGGTCCCGGGCGAGCATCTGCTCGACCGGCATGGTGTGCGGCACGATCTCGGAGTAGACCCGCGCCTCGCGTACCCGCCGGGCGATCAGCTGGGCGTACTGCGCGCCGAAGTCGACGACGAGTACCGGCCTTGGCGTGGTCATGCCGCCCAGCCTATCCGGCCCGGCCGTGGTACTCCGGTTGCCGAGCGGCCGGCCGCGGGGTGGACTGGGACGCGTGGGCGAGATCCTGGTCGGCACGGCGGGGTGGGCGGACAAGACCGTCATCGAGTCCGGCTGGTACCCGCCCGACGCCGACAACCCGGAACGCCGGCTGCGGTACTACGCCAGCCACTTCCCGCTGGTCGAGGTGGACTCCACCTACTACTCGCCGCCCAACGAGGCGACCGCCCGGCTGTGGGCCGCCCGTACCCCGCCCGGCTTCACCTTCAACGTCAAGGCGTTCAGCCTGCTCACCGGCCACCCGACCCAGGTCGCCCGGCTGTACAAGGATCTGCGGCCGACCACGGAGAAGAAGAACATCTACCCGGGCGACCTGGCGCCGCAGGCGTACGAGGAGGTCTGGAGCCGGTTCCTCTCCGCGCTGGACCCGTTGCGGGAGGCTGGCAAGCTGGGCCTGCTGCTGTTCCAGTTCCCGCCCTGGTTCACCATCCGCCGATCCAACAAGCAGTACCTGCTGGAGGTGGCGAAGCGCTGCCGGCCGATGCGGGTGGCGATCGAGCTGCGCAACGAGACCTGGTTCGCGGACGACAATGCGGCCGAGACGCTGGAGTTCCTGCGCCAGAACGAGCTGCCGTATGTCTGCGTGGACATGCCCCAGGGGTACAAGAACTCGATCCCGCCGTTGGTGACGGCTACCGCCGACGTGGCGGTGATGCGGTTCCACGGGCACAGTCCGAAGTGGACAGCCAAGACGGTGCTGGAGCGCTTCGACTACCTGTACTCGGAGCAGGAGCTGAGATCCTGGACGCCGAGGCTGCGGGAGCTGGCGGACCAGACCCGCGCGACGTACGTGGTGATGAACAACTGCACCGGCGACAAGGCGCAGCGCAATGGCGCACAGCTGCTGGATCTGCTCGGCGACCTCGCCCGCGCCCCCGAGACGGCCCGCGCCCCCGAGGCGGCCTAGCCCCCGAGGCGGCCTAGCCCAGCCGCAGCGCGGCGGG
>JAFMQQ010000696.1 GCA_017354595.1 Micromonosporaceae bacterium | reverse complement strand
CGAGGCCGCGGCGGTGGAAGGGGTACCGGTGGGGACGATCAGGTCGCGGGTGGCCCGGGCCCGGATGCAGTTGATCCAGGCGCTGTCCGGGTAGGCGACCGGTCGGCGATGGTGGGAACCCGGGCCGGCGGAGGGACGACTAACCTGGCGTGACCGTGGTACACCGAACGCGTTTCCGCCCGGAGGCGTTCGTACCGTGGCTGGGCACCCTTGCCCGGCTGCTGCTCGCCGCGGTCTTCGCGTGGGCCGCCTCGGCGAAGGTCACCGACCTGGCCGGCTCCGGCCGGGCGGTCAACGCGGAGTCCACATTGGACCAGATGGTCAGCGCGGGCAGGATCACCCTGATCTACCACCCGATCGCCATCCTGGACCAGAGCACCAACCCGAGCGGGTACTCCACCCGGGCGGGTTCGGCGGCCGGATGCGCGGCCGATGGCGGCAAGTTCCTGGAGTACACCAAGGCGTTGTACGCGCAGCCACCGGCCGAGGGCAGCTCGGGGCTCACCGACGAGAAGCTGATCCAGATCGGCAACGGGATCGGCCTGACCGGCGACACGTTCAGCCAGTGCATCAACACCTCGAAGTACAGCGGCTGGATGGCGAACAACACCGACGCGGCCTCCGGGCGGCACATCCAGGGCACGCCGACCGTGTTCGTGGCGGGCAAGCAGATCGACTCCACCGTCAACGCCGCGGTGAACGCCGCGGCCAAGTAGTGGTGTACCAGCTCGGGTCCGGCCGGTCGGCGCTCGCGCCCGCCTGGGTCGGGCTGCTGGTCGGGCTCGCGATCGCGGTCGGGATCGCGCAGCCGGCCGCCGCGCACAGCGCGGACGTACCGGTGGCCAGCGACTACCGCAGCGCGGTCACCGGGATCAGCCCGCCGTTGCCCGGCCTGACGGTACGCAGCATCGAGGCCGGGGCGCGTCTGGAACTGGTCAATCACACCGGCCGCACGATCGAGGTACTGGGCTACTCCGGCGAGCCGTACCTGCAGATCGCACCGGACGGCGTGTACCAGAACGCCGACTCGCCGGCGACGTACATCAACGAGACACTCCTCGGCGGGGTGGCACCGCCACCCTCGGCCGGCGCGGCGATGGCGCCGGACTGGCGCTGGCTGTCCGGGACCCCGGCGGTGGTCTGGCACGACCAGCGGGTGCACTGGGTACAGCCGCAGCCGCCGGCGGACGTGGCCGCGGACCCGACCGAACCGCACCATGTGCGGGACTGGTCGGTACCGCTGCGCGACGGGGTACGCCTCTTCGCGGTCACCGGCACGCTCGACTGGGTGCCGCCGCCGTCACCCGCCACCTGGTGGGCCGGCTGCCTGCTCGGCGCCGCGGCCGTCGCCGGCGTGGGGTTGCTGGCCGGGCGCCGGGGGATGGGAACGCTCGCGGTGGTCGCGCTCGCCGGTGGCGTGGCCGGTCTCGGGTACGCGGTGGGCACGGCGATGGACACCGGCGCGCTGGGCGGCACCGGGGTACTGCGGGCGTTGCTGGTACAGCAGCTCTGGCCGGTGGTGTGCTCGGTGGCTGCGCTGGTGGCCGGCGGGTACGCGCTGCTCGCCCGGCCGGCTGCGGACCTGGCGGTGGGACTGGCCGGTGCCTGCCTGGCGCTGTTCGCCGGGGTACCGAACGCGGCGGTCTTCGCGCACGCGGTGGTACCGATGCCGGGGCCCGGTACGCTCGCCCGCGTCCTGGTGCTGCTGATGGTGGCGGGAGGGGTGGGACTGGCCGGCGCGGCCGGCCTGCGCATGCGCGGTGCCGTCCCGACCCCCGCTCGCGCCGCGCCGCAGCCGCAGGCGGCGGAGAAGGCGGCGCAGAACTAGGGTGGGTCGCATGGCCGAGCCCGTACGGTTGCAACCCGGTGACCCCGCCCCCGACTTCAGCCTGCCGACCGACAACCTGGCCAAAGGAACTGGACAGACCCTCTCCCTCGCCGGCCTGCGCGGCAGGCGCGTGGTGCTGTACGCCTACCCGGCCGCGATGACCCCCGGCTGCACCAAGCAGGCGTGCGACTTCCGGGACTCGCTCGCCTCGCTGCGTACCGCCGGGTACGAGGTGGTCGGCATCTCCCCCGACCCGCCGGCCAAGCTGGCCAAGTTCCGCCAGCGCGACGGTCTGACCTTCCCGCTCGTGTCGGATGAGGACCGGCGGGTACTGACGGCGTATGGCGCGTACGGTGAGAAGCAGCTCTACGGGAAGACGGTCACCGGAGTCATCCGGTCCACCTTCGTCATCGACGAGAAGGGCCGCATCGAAAGGGCTCTCTACAACGTCAAAGCGACCGGCCATGTCGCCAAACTGCGCCGCGAGCTGGGTGTCGATCAGGCGTAATGAGGCGGAAACGCCTCCGCAGTAACGTCAGCCCATGGCGGACATCTTCGACTCGTACGAGATGGCCGCCGCCTGGGACGAGATGTTCGAGGCACCCGGCCGGGCCCGGCCGGCGTACCAGTCGCTGTTCGCCACCCTGCAGCCATGGTCCGGTGGCGACCTGCGCTACCGCGCCGACCAGCTGGCCCGGGTCTTCACC